>DKMV01000391.1:0-2779 GCA_002469605.1 Leclercia sp. UBA7405 | reverse complement strand
AGCTTTTCCGGCAGGGCTTCTTCGGTCAGTTCTTGCAAACGCTGTAAATAGACAGGAATATCGTCCAAATCAGCTCCTGCCTCAACGAGCGCCCCGGTATCCACACGTTTTGCTTCAGACATTCGTTTAGTCAACTCAATGTTCAGGTGATGCAGTTCACCTTTAACACCTTCAATTTCTTGCTGAATTCCCCGCTCATGTTGACGTTCCAGATCGCGAATGTCGGGCAGTTGCTCTAAAGTCACCACAGGGAAATGTGACGCGCACAACTCTCGCTCTTCATCCTGCATACCTTGTTGCGCGGTATGCTGGGCCTTACGTTCTGCGGCCCGGGCGGAGGTGAGTTCTGTATCCAGCCGGTTAGTGACTTTATTGGCGGCTCTGAGCTGCTCATCAAGTTCAGATTCAACCGTTTGAGCCTCATCAAGTTTTGCTTTCGCTACGCTAGCGTCAGAATCCGGGCGGATCAGATTCTCCAGCCGCTCCTTGAGCGCATCCAGTTGGCTCTTTGCGCCGGGAACATCGATGCTATCGTAATCAATTTGTTGTATTTTCTGGAATGAAATGGCCTGATTTTGCAAAAGCCCCACTTCGCCTTTCGCAAATTCAAATGCCGCGTTTGCGGTTTTAGCCTGCTCCTGAAGCGCGGCGATTTCTTTGGCAAGGAAGTTCAGGCGATCGCGGTTATCGAATCCTGTCAGCCAGTCTTCATAAAGGCGTTTCTGATCCTGCTTGTCATAAAAACGCTGTTTACCAGACATTAACCCCTGCACCGTCATAGCATGAGGCGTGTTACGCAGTTGTTCAGGGCTGTCAACACAGTGCCGGTCATTTTCAGCCAATAATGCTTTGACGGCTTCTCGCCACGGATGCTCTTTCCACAGCAGCTTGCGGGTAAAACCATCATCAAAAAAACGGGCGGGCGAGTGCGGCAATTTGACTTCCAGTAGCCGCACATGCAGACGATTGTTGCGCTGATTTATCCAGCGCAGCGCTTCCTGTGCAGATTCAGGCGCAACAAGAATACGCAATCTGTTACTGCCAACAGCGCGCTCAATCGCACCGCGCCAGTGCGCCTCTTCCGGTTTAACCTGAATCAATTCAGCGACAAAAGGCAGTTCAGACTCATCGACGTTCAGCGCTTCTGCCAGCTCGCTGCGAAATGCCTGATAATGTGCGGGAAGGTTAGAATCCGGCCTACGTGCGATCTCGGCGCGTTCAGTTTCTCGCTGTTGCAGTTCTACGGCAATGTTATGGCTGAGCGCGTTTTTTTTATACAGTTCTTCTTCTTTCAGCTTTATATCACCGGCAAGCCGCTCAAGTTGTAGTTCGACCTCATGCTGATTCGCCTCCAGTTGAGGCTGGCTCAGCTCGGGCGATAATCCAAGATTGCGAGTCAGCTGTTGATACTGGCGCGCCTGAGTTTCTCGGCTACCAAGCGTTTTTTGCCAGTCCTTGATGCGCTCATTCAGATCATCAATATTGGCGCCGCCGGCCTGGTAATAACGCTGCATGCAATCAGCAACCACCTTTTTTTGCAGCTCAAGCTGTGACTTTAACCGTTCTTCGCTGGCCTCTGCCTCGTCAAGTTCGGCGTCAAGGCGCTCGATCTTTTCCCGCCAGAGCTGGCTCGCCTGTTGTGCAAACCAGATGGGCAACAGCGATTCCAGCGCCTTCCTGTCAGCAAGTTGTTGCTCTTGCTTCTGATACTTATCCCAACTCAAGGCAACAGGTTGCAAGGACTGCTGCTGTTTGCGCGCCGTTTCCAGTTCCTGATGAATTTCAGTCAGACCATCAAAACTATTGGCCACCTCCATCGCGCGATCGAAGGCGGAACGATCGTCCAGCACCAGCTCGCGGAAAATCTCATCAATACTGTTTAGTTGTTTTAACCCTGCCGCCCGGTTTAACAGCGTAAATGCGTTTTCCCCCACCTCAAAGAAATCCCGCAGGCGCGCCAGATACTGCTTTTTATTCGGGTATGTCCAGATTCCAGTCGCTTCTTTTTCCATTTGTCGGAGCAAACGTGTGCCGCCCTCATGGTAGACGTTCAGCCAGTGCTCCAGCGTCTGCCCGGGGTTATCGCTGAACAGCCAAAGCCTTTTCATATCCGTCACGCTGGAGCTGGTGGAATCAAACCACAGTAGCGCCCCCAGACGCACCAGTTGTCCTTCACGTTCAAGCGTAGCGGCGATGCCGGTCACGGTTTTCCCCGGTCTGGCAATATGTGATTGCCCTTCTCCGCCATCGCCAGGTCCGGATACGCCGCGGACGTAAGAGATAAGATCTCTGTCGCTTTCATGGCCGCCGGTTGAGGCCAGATTGTAGCGGGGATTAGCACAGAGAAGCGTCATTAAGGCATCGACCAGCGTCGTTTTTCCGCTTCCGGTTGGGCCAATAACGGCAGTACCTTCCTGATGGATTGCTGCCTGATGCAATCCATGAAAACCGCCCCAGTTGAACAACTCGATACGGATGAGAATAAAAGATTCCTTTCCCGCCAGATGCGCTATTTGATTCATACGTCCTCCTCACTACTTTCCTTTTCTGACGAATCATCCGGGGAGGTTTGTTGAGCCATTTGTTCCCGCAGCCATGCCAGTAATGCCAGAAGATTCATCGGGTCGGCAAGATGAGCAATAGTCGGACGAATCACGATCCGCTCATGCGCATCCGGAGACGTAAACAGCCCATGCCCCTTTAATTGATCCAACAAGGTATGAAACCGGGTGCGTTCTTTTGATTCACTCCCCGGATCGCCAAGGTAAACCTGGAGCTG
>DKMV01000178.1:24549-24824 GCA_002469605.1 Leclercia sp. UBA7405 | reverse complement strand
CCTGACTGGCACAGGAGCCTGTGTCTTTGCTGAATTTGACACAGAGACTGCCGCACGTCAGGTGCTCGAGCTGGCCCCGGAATGGCTACATGGTTTTGTGGCGCGTGGTACGAACATCTCCCCGCTACAGCAGGCCATTCTGGCGCAACCTGAGTTTCGGTGACAACGTCACCCTGTTCCAGACGTTGCATCGCGCTCTTTAATACACCGCCTGGATAGCATTCGCCTGGCCCCGCACAGTTTTTGGCGAAGGTTATCCACCACTGGACGCATGC
>DKMV01000178.1:18440-24229 GCA_002469605.1 Leclercia sp. UBA7405 | reverse complement strand
TATTTTCATCATCCAGTCCACCTGTGCTCCAACGAACGACAACCTGATGGAACTGGTTGTTATGGTCGATGCTCTGCGTCGCGCTTCTGCAGGCCGTATCACGGCTGTTATTCCTTACTTTGGCTATGCCCGTCAGGACCGTCGCGTCCGCTCCGCGCGCGTACCAATCACCGCTAAAGTTGTTGCTGACTTCCTCTCAAGCGTTGGCGTTGACCGTGTTCTGACGGTTGACCTGCACGCCGAGCAGATCCAGGGCTTCTTTGACGTCCCGGTAGATAACGTATTCGGCAGCCCGATCCTGCTGGAAGACATGCTGCAGCTGAACCTGGATAACCCGATCGTGGTTTCTCCGGACATCGGCGGCGTGGTACGTGCCCGTGCTATCGCTAAGCTGCTGAACGATACCGATATGGCGATCATCGACAAGCGTCGTCCGCGCGCGAACGTCTCTCAGGTGATGCACATCATCGGTGACGTTGCCGGCCGCGACTGCGTACTGGTTGACGATATGATCGATACCGGCGGCACCCTGTGCAAAGCCGCTGAAGCCCTGAAAGAGCGCGGTGCCAAGCGCGTATTCGCTTACGCGACTCACCCTATCTTCTCCGGTAATGCGGTCAATAACCTGCGCAACTCCGTTATCGATGAAGTTGTGGTGTGCGACACCATCCCGTTAAGCGAAGAGATCCGCGCGCTGCCGAACGTGCGTACCCTGACCCTCTCCGGGATGCTGGCCGAAGCGATTCGTCGTATCAGCAACGAAGAATCTATCTCTGCAATGTTCGAACACTAATCGGACACAGCGCAAAAACCCGCTGCGGCGGGTTTTTTTGTCTGTGAGTTTTATTTGTATGATTAATGCCTCCTTCACCTGCCATTCATATGACAGATGATGCGCACCTGGATAATGATTGTGAAAAACGCTTCCTCTCATGTTCTGCCCTTCCGCGCCCTCATCGACGCCTGCTGGAAAGAGAAATACACCCTGTCGCGCTTTACGCGTGACCTGATTGCCGGGATAACCGTGGGCATTATTGCCATCCCGCTGGCGATGGCGCTGGCGATTGGCAGCGGCGTCGCGCCCCAGTACGGTCTTTATACCGCGGCGGTTGCCGGGATCGTCATTGCCCTGAGCGGCGGCTCGCGCTTTAGCGTCTCTGGCCCTACCGCCGCCTTTGTGGTGATCCTCTACCCTGTTTCTCAGCAGTTTGGTCTTGCCGGGCTGCTGGTGGCCACCCTGATGTCCGGCGTGTTCCTGATCCTTTTTGGCCTGGCGCGCTTTGGCAAGCTGATTGAGTACATCCCCCTTTCCGTCACCCTGGGCTTTACCTCCGGGATTGGTATTACCATCGGCACTATGCAGATCAAAGATTTTCTGGGGCTGCGGCTGGAGCACGTGCCGGAACACTATCTGCAAAAGGTGGGGGCGCTGGCGATGGCCCTGCCGACGGCCAATATGGGCGATGCGGCGATTGGCATCGTGACCCTGGGGACGCTGATCCTCTGGCCGCGGCTGGGCATTCGCCTGCCAGGGCATCTGCCAGCGCTGCTGCTGGGCTGCGCGGTGATGGGGGTGGTAAACCTGCTCGGCGGCGAGGTGGCAACCATCGGCTCGCAGTTCCACTATCTGCTGACCGACGGCTCCCAGGGCAACGGCATTCCCCAGCTTCTGCCCCAGCTGGTGCTGCCCTGGAAGATGCCGGGCTCTGATTTCACCCTCAGCTGGGATTCATTGCGGGCCCTGCTGCCCGCCGCCTTTTCGATGGCCATGCTGGGGGCTATCGAGTCGCTGCTGTGCGCGGTGGTGCTGGACGGCATGACCGGCACCAAACATAACGCCAACAGCGAGCTGATGGGCCAGGGGCTGGGGAATATCGTCGCCCCCTTCTTTGGCGGCATCACCGCCACGGCGGCCATCGCCCGCTCGGCGGCTAACGTGCGCGCCGGGGCAACCTCTCCGGTCTCAGCAGTGATCCACGCTTTGCTTGTGATCCTCGCCCTGCTGGTGCTGGCCCCGCTGCTCTCCTGGCTGCCGCTCTCAGCGATGGCGGCCCTGCTGCTGATGGTGGCGTGGAACATGAGCGAGGCCCACAAGGTGGTTAACCTCCTGCGCCGGGCACCGAAAGACGACATCATCGTAATGTTAATCTGCATGTCGTTAACTGTGCTGTTCGACATGGTGATTGCCATCAGCGTCGGGATCGTGCTGGCTTCCCTGCTCTTTATGCGCCGCATCGCCCGCATGACGCGGCTGGCGCCGGTCAACGTCACGGTACCGGACGATGTGCTGGTGCTGCGGGTCATTGGGCCACTGTTCTTTGCCGCGGCGGAGGGGCTATTCAGCGAACTGGAAAGCCGTATCACCGGCAAGCGCATCCTGGTGCTGAAGTGGGATGCGGTACCGGTGCTGGATGCGGGCGGGCTGGATGCCTTCCAGCGGTTTGTTAAGCGTCTGCCGGAAGGCTGTGAGCTGCGGGTCAGCAACCTGGAGTTCCAGCCGCTGCGCACCATGGCGCGGGCCGGAGTACAACCCATCCCAGGCCGCCTGTCGTTTTACCCGGATCGTGAGGCGGCGTTAGCGGATCTCTGATATCCGCCGCTGCATCATGGTACCAATCGCCTGCTGTAGCCAGGCCAGCACGGCAGGCGTCATCCAGGTGCCCTTCATCAGATGCGGCTCCTGCTGCATCGCCTCGCGAAATTTCTGCTGGGTGACCGGGCTGGTTCCGGCGTAGGACTGAAACAGCATAAGCCACTGCTCTGCCAGCGCCTGCGCCTGCTCGCTTTCTGCCGCCAGCCCATCCCGGCAGGCCTGATGCAGTTTTGCCACCAGCGGCGGCCACTCCATCATCCGGTCGAAATAGTGGGCGCGGGTAAAGGCCATCTCCTCCGGCGTAAGGTATCGCGCCCAGATAGCCAGCTTGCTCTCGGCAAAGGCCCGGGTAATAAAATCCATTATCTCTGCGTTAATGCCGGTCTGCTCGCGCATGTGCGGCTCCACGCTGTGCATGTCGTTCAGCCGGGTCAGGAATTCCGGTTTGCCCGCGGTATCCTGCTCCAGCTGTGTCATCCAGCGGGTGGCCAGATCGGTGGCGCGAGGATCGGCGACATCTACCTGATTGTCGATAAGCCCCTGGGCTTCGGCCACCAGTCCGGCCCAGATAACGGCGAGGGCGTCACCCTGCTGCACAAAAGGCAGCTCCTGCAACTCTTCTTTACTAAACCAACGGTCGTACATCGTCATTAACTCCAGCGTCTGTAACCAGGATTCCAGATCCGGCTCCGCTCCGGCGGCCAGCTCGCCGTGCAGGACAATCAGCTGCTCGCGCAATCTGTGGATGCTGCGCATTTGCTTGTCCAGCAGGGTAATTTGCGCTGTCAGCAGCTCCTGCATGGAGCGGGTATCCCGATCGAGAACCTCCTTAATTTCGGCAAGCTCCAGCCCCGCTTTAGCCAGCACCTGAATGCGGTGCAGGCGCTGTACGTCTGCAAGGGTATAGAGCCGGTAGCCTGCCGCACTTCTGGCGGAGGGCAGCAACAGGCCGGTTTGCTCGTAGTGGTGTAATGTCCGGACGGTGATCCCCGCCCTCTTCGCCAACAGGCCAACCTGGATTAACATTGCTGCTCCTTTTTTATCGCCATCGGGGTCACTCTGGCGCCTTACGTTACGTGAGGGTCAAGGAAAAAGGCAAAAAAAACGGCTCCCGCAGGAGCCGCCGTTAAAACTTTTATCGATTAAGTCGGTTTATGCCGATCGCGACGGCAGCGTTTATCGTAGTGGCGTACCCACCAGTACTTGTCGCAAACCTGCTCGTGGCCGCTGACGCGGGCACCTGCCAGCCAGAGTACGGCGCCCAGAAATATGCTCAACACCGCGCCGTGGGCGAAATACTGGGGCAGGTCAAGTTGAGGAAGCTGGTTTAAAATAGAGTATCCGACGCCGACAACCATGACGACTAATCCCAACCCCATCAGCACGTTACCGAGTAACGAAGCGTTTCTGCGTTTCATGTGTCACCTCCGGAACTATGGGTTGCAGGGCTGTTGCCCTAATCCTTGTGTAAAGTATAGGCAACACCCCTGGTATGGAGTGCGTTAGCGATCACAATTACGCATTTAAGGTCAACAAAACTTTACAAATAAACACTTGAGTAACTTGAAATTCTAATGATTGAGGATGGCAATTATTCATATTTTGGGGTTCTGGCCGCAGAATTTTGTCAAGCGACGCGTCAGACAGTACACTACGCGCCAGTCTCAGAACCCTCAGGAATGCAAACGTGACGATTAAATTGATTGTCGGCCTGGCCAACCCCGGTGCGGAATATGCGGCCACTCGCCATAATGCAGGCGCATGGTATGTCGATCTGCTGGCCGAGCGGTTACGTGCTCCCCTGCGTGAAGAGCCAAAATTCTTTGGCTATACCTCACGCATTAACCTCGCCGGCGCGGACGTGCGCCTGCTGGTGCCCACCACCTTTATGAATTTAAGTGGTAAAGCGGTGGTGGCGATGGCGACCTTTTATCGCATTAATCCGGATGAAATACTGGTAGCCCACGATGAGCTGGACCTGCCTCCGGGCGTAGCGAAGTTTAAACTCGGCGGCGGTCACGGCGGTCATAACGGCTTAAAAGATATCATCAGCAAGCTCGGCAATAACCCTAATTTCCACCGTTTGCGCGTGGGAATCGGCCATCCGGGCGATAAAAACAAAGTTGTCGGTTTTGTGTTAGGCAAACCGCCGCTCTCTGAGCAGAAACTCATCGACGAAGCGGTTGACGAAGCGGCGCGTTGTACCGAGATCTGGCTGCAGGATGGCTTAACCAAAGCCACCAACCGTCTTCACGCTTTTAAAGCGCAATAAGCGGTCTCCCGGCCCTTTTTTGCGCCACGGGCAGCGGGTTAGGTGTATACTAGGCGCAGTTTTTTACTTTTCTTCGACTCGTTTATTGCAACGTGTTGAATATCAAGAAATTAAGGTGATTCAGAAATGGGATTCAAATGCGGTATCGTTGGTCTGCCTAACGTTGGCAAATCCACCCTGTTTAACGCGCTCACTAAGGCGGGTATTGAAGCGGCTAACTTCCCGTTCTGTACCATTGAGCCAAACACCGGTGTCGTGCCGATGCCCGACCCACGTCTGGATCAGCTCGCGGAGATCGTTAAACCGCAGCGTATTCTGCCAACCACCATGGAGTTCGTGGATATCGCAGGCCTGGTGAAAGGCGCGTCCAAAGGCGAAGGCCTGGGTAACCAGTTCCTGACCAACATCCGTGAAACCGAAGCGATCGGCCACGTTGTGCGCTGCTTTGAGAACGACAACATCATCCACGTGAATAACAAAGTGGATCCGGCTGACGATATCGACGTTATCAACACCGAGCTGGCGCTGTCTGACCTGGACACCTGTGAACGCGCTATTCACCGCGTGCAGAAGAAAGCCAAAGGCGGCGACAAAGACGCGAAAGCCGAGCTGGCCGCGCTGGAAAAATGTCTGCCTCAGCTGGAAAACGCGGGCATGTTGCGCGCTCTGAAAAACCTGACCGAAGAAGACAAAGCGGCGATCAAATACCTGAGCTTCCTGACCCTGAAGCCAACCATGTATATCGCCAACGTTAACGAAGATGGCTTCGAGAACAACCCATACCTGGATAAAGTGCGCGAAATCGCCGCGGCTGAAGGTTCTGTGGTAGTAGCCGTGTGCGCTGCAGTAGAATCCGATATCGCCGAGCTGGACGACGCTGACCGTGAAGAGTTTATGGCCGAGCTGGGTCTGGAAGAGCCGGGC
>DKMV01000178.1:390-18189 GCA_002469605.1 Leclercia sp. UBA7405 | reverse complement strand
CTTCGAAAAAGGCTTTATCCGCGCCCAGACCATCGCTTTTGAAGACTTTATCACCTACAAAGGTGAGCAGGGTGCGAAAGAAGCGGGCAAGATGCGTGCAGAAGGCAAAGATTACGTTGTGAAAGATGGCGACGTGATGAACTTCCTGTTTAACGTCTAACGTTAACAGCACCGAAAAAAACCACGCTTATGCGTGGTTTTTTTTTGCCTGTCCATTTACTAAAAATGTAACTCAGCATTCACGCCCCTTCAGATGCGCCTACTATTGATGCTATCCATAGAAACCTGAACTTCATCAGGAAAGCAGGAGCATGCATGAATAAGAAAAGACGCGTCGTCCCCGGCATCCAGCCTTACGATGGCCCGGCCGGTGGCTGGGGGGCGCTGAAGGCAACCGCCATCGCCATCCGCACCCAGATGGATGCCCTGGAGGCGCCCGCCACCCTGCTTCGCACCAATCAGCCCGACGGCTTTGACTGCCCGGGCTGCGCCTGGCCGGATAAGGAGCATAAATCCACCTTCCAGTTCTGCGAGAACGGCGCTAAAGCCGTCACCTGGGAGGCGACCACTAAGCGCGTCACGCCGGAATTTTTTGCCCGCCATACCGTCAGCGAACTGTGGCAAAAAAGCGATTTCGAGCTTGAAGCCTACGGGCGCATTACCCATCCGATGGTCTACCACCGGCAGAGCGATACTTACCGCCCCGTCCCCTGGGAAGAGGCGTTCACCCGTATCGGGGAAAAACTGCGCCAGCTGGATCCCGATGCGGTGGAGTTTTACACCTCCGGCAGGACCTCGAACGAGGCCGCCTGGCTACTTCAGCTTTTCGCCCGCGAGCTTGGCACCAATAACTTCCCTGACTGTTCCAACATGTGCCATGAAGCTACCAGCACAGGCCTGCCGCGCTCCATCGGCATCGGTAAGGGGACGGTGTCGCTCGATGATTTCGACAAAACCGAGCTGGTGATCGCCATCGGCCACAACCCGGGGACTAACCATCCGCGGATGATGGGCACCCTGCACGAGCTCTCCCGCCGCGGCGTACCGATCATCGTCTTTAACCCGCTGCGCGAGCGCGCCCTGGAGCGCTTTGCCGATCCTCAAAGCGTGATGGAGATGGCCACCCTGGGCTCGACCAATATCGCCTCAACCTACTATCAGGTGAAGGCCGGGGGCGACGCCGCGGCGCTTAAGGGTATCGCTAAACATCTGCTGGAGATGGACGGCGCGCTGGATGAAGAATTTATCAGCGCCCATACCCAGGATTTCGACGCCTTCGCCGCGGATATTGCCGCCACCCCCTGGACGGCCATTGAGCTGGAGTCGGGGCTGGCCCGTGCGGATCTGGAAAGCGTGGCCCGGGCCTATGCAAAATCGGACGCTACCATCATCACCTACGGCATGGGGATCACCCAGCACAACAAAGGCACCGCCAACGTGCGGCTGATTGCCGATCTGCTGCTGTTACGCGGCAATATCGGCAAGCCCGGAGCGGGCATTTGCCCCCTGCGCGGCCACTCGAACGTGCAGGGCAACCGCACCGTCGGCATCACCGAGAAACCCACCGCCGCCTTCCTGTCGCGCATTGAAGAGGTGTTCGGCTTCACCCCTCCGTCAAAGCACGGCCACGACGCGGTGGCGGCAACCCAGGCGATGATCGCCGGTGAGGCAAAGGCGATGATCTGCCTCGGAGGCAACTTTGCCGTGGCCATGCCCGACCATGAGCGGGTCTTCTCTGCCATGCAAAAGCTGGATCTGAGCGTGCACGTGGGCACCAAGCTCAACCGCACCCATCTGCTGGTGGCGCAGGAGACCTGGCTCTTCCCTTGCCTGGGGCGCACCGAGCTGGATATACAGCGCACCGGCAGGCAGTCCATCACCGTCGAAGATTCTATGTCGATGGTGCATGCCTCCTCCGGCAAGCTTAAGCCCGCCTCACCGCACCTGCTTTCTGAACCGGCCATCGTCGCCGGGCTAGCCCGGGCGACGCTGCCCGCCTCCAAAGTTGCCTGGGAGGAGCTGGTGGCGAACTACGACAATATCCGCGATCTGATCGAACAGACCATTCCGGGCTTTACGCGCTATAACCAGCGCATCCGCACGCCGGGCGGCTTTCGCCTGCCCCTGCCGCCCACCGAGCGCGTCTGGCCGACGGCCACCGGCAAAGCGATGTTCTCGGTCTTTGAAGGGGTGGATGAAAATGCCAGAGGCGAAGGGGAGAACGTGCTGCGAATGGTCACCCTGCGCAGCCACGATCAGTACAACACCACCATCTACGCTATGGACGACCGCTACCGCGGCGTCTCCGGACGGCGGGATATTCTCTTTATGAACGAAGAGGATATGGCCGGGCTAGGGCTTGAGCATGGCGACCGGGTGGATATCGAAACCGCGCTACCGAATAGTACCCAGCGTCTGGAGGATATTACGCTGGTGGCCTGGAGCATCGCCCGGGGCACCGTCGGCGCCTATTATCCGGAAGCCAACGTGCTGGTGCCGCTCGATTATATTGATAAAGAGAGCGGCACGCCGTCCTATAAATCGGTGCCCGTGCGCCTGCAGCTGCGCAGCAAAGAGATCCGCCCGCTCTGAAGAAAATTACGTGTCGCGATCTGCCCCTATTCTGAGGATAATCAGGGCATTTGCTAACAAGGAAAGCATTCAGGTCCATGAAAACAGAGAGACTCAACGGGGACGCGGTGACGGCATTTCGGGCGGGCGTATCCGCCTGCCTGCCCACCATTCCCGGCTACTGGAGTATCGGCTTTGCCGCCGGCGCCATCGGCACCCTGGCCGGTTTTACCGTCCTGCAAACGGCGCTGCTGGCGGGCCTGCTGTATGCCGGGTCGGCCCAGTTTCTGTTTTACTCCCTGTGGGCCACCGGCGCGGAGGTGGCCTCGGTGGTCTTCAGCATCCTGCTGGTCAACCTGCGCTACCTGCTGATGAGCTCGGCGATGAGCGTCTTTTTTCGCGACCACAGCGTGCTGCAAAAGATTATCAGCGGCCTGCTGCTGACCGACGAAACCTTTGGCGTGGCGGTGCAGCACGGCAGCCAGCAGAGCAAGGTCCGCTTTGCCTGGATGACGGGGCTGAACGTCGCCGCCTGGCTTAACTGGATCCTCGCCTGCATTGTGGGCGCCTGGCTGGCCGCCGCCCTGCCGCCCGCGCTGATGGAGGGGCTGAGCTTCAGCCTGGTGTCGATGTTTATTGGTCTGGTGCTGATGCTGTGGTTCGCCAGCCGCCGCAAAGTGCTGGAGACCTTCAGCATTGCGGCGGCGACTATCGTGACCCTCTTAACTGCCGGGCAGATGGATATCAGCCTGGTGGTGATTATTGCCGCCTCGGTTGCCGCTACGCTGTCTACCCTGGGGTTACGCCTGTTCTACAAAGGAGATCGCTGAGATGGAACGCAATATTCTGCTGGCAATTTTCGCTTCGGCGCTGGTCACCGCCCTGATGCGTACCCTGCCCATACTGCTGCTGTCGCGCTTTCGCCTCGCCCCGGTGGTGCAGCAGTGGCTGAGCTTTATTCCGGCGGCGATCATGGCGGCCATTATCACCGCCGAGATCGCAGGTAAACCGGCGCTTACCCCTTCCGGGATCAGCCTGTCGCTGCTGGCCGCGATTGTTGCCGCCGCCGCAGGGGTGGTTACCCGCAGCCTGTTCGCCACCGTTATCGTGGGGATGATGGCCTTCACCGTGCTAAATTTCTTTCTCCGCTAGGCGAGTTACTCCCTGCCCGGCCGCCGCCTCGCGGCGTGCCAGCAGCGGGCGCCAGCCCTCCCGCGTCATCTCCCTAAAGCCGTTAATCAGCACCCCCTGCGCCTCTGCTCGGCCTGCCGCCAGCGTCAGAGCAGCGCGCAGTTTTGCCAGCGTTTCGCAGGAGGTTGCCGCCCCGGTAATCAGCGGCAGCCCCGGGGCTGGCGAGCTTTGATCGATAATGCACAGCCCTTTCAGCAGCGCTGGCTCGTGGCGTTGCAATAGCGCCCAGGTTACGCAGTCGATGGCGGCGATATCGGCCTCGCCCGTGCGCAGCGCCAGCAGCGACGCCCGGTGGCTGCCGCTAAAGTGCGTTTCGGCAAAAAACCAACCCTCCCGGCGCAGCGGCGCTACCATGCTCAGCAGCACGTTATAGCCCGACCAGGAGTCGGGGGCGTTACACACCACCCGCTGTCCGCGAAAATCCGCCAGCGTCTGGTTCCTCTTCTGTTCCCGGGCCACCAGCCAGCTACGGTAGTGCGGCCCTTCGCAGCCGGGGGCGGCGTAGTGAAACGCCCCCACCACCTGTACGTCGGGCAGAAGCGTCATCAGCGGGAAGCCGCAGCTCTGGCTTAGCAGCAGCGCCGGGTTGCGCCAGTGGCTGAGAAGATCCGGCGGCAGGCCGTAAGACGCCTGCGCTACCGGCAGCCCCTGCGCGGCCAGCAGATCCTTAATCACCTGCCAGAAGGCCCGGCTGGCCGCCGGATCGATGGCATACATTGGCAGAGCGAGCCTGTTACGCATCCCGCCCTCCCGGATGCACCTTCCCCTCTACTGTTTTTCCCACAACTGGCGTACCCATTCCATACCCCTTCACCACCAAGCCGTGGTTTCGCTGTTGATAACGCACCCGGCTCCGGCAGGTGTGATGCAGAGAATGATAGTTGAGATTCAGAAACAGCAGCGGCGGGCCCCGGGGTGGACGCTG
Source organism: Leclercia sp. UBA7405 (assembly GCA_002469605.1). Taxonomy (GTDB): domain Bacteria; phylum Pseudomonadota; class Gammaproteobacteria; order Enterobacterales; family Enterobacteriaceae; genus Enterobacter. The sequence goes on along the minus strand of DKMV01000178.1, from coordinate 13,502 downwards.
TATTAGCAGACAAAAATTCGTCCTCCGGCCGACAAATGCTATGATGTGCGCGCTTTTCGCTGCCCGACAGCCATCTTCAACATGATGAATGACAAGGAAGCCCGGCATGAAACCGAAATCAGTAACGCTTTATGATGTGGCTGAACACGCCAATGTCTCTTACCAGACCGTCTCCCGGGTGATCAACCAGGCTGCCCACGTTTCTGAAAAAACGCGCCTGAAGGTTGAAGCGGCGATGAAGGCGCTGAATTACATTCCCAACCGGATGGCGCAACAGCTTGCCGGTAAACTTAGCCATACGCTCGGTTTTGCCACCAGCAATCTGGCGCTTCATGCGCCGTCACAGATTGTGGCCGCCGCTAAATCACGCGCCGGCTCGCTGCACTTTAACGTGGTCATCTCCATGACTGAAGCGTCCGGGCTGGAGGCGAGCAAGGCGGCGGTCAGCCAGCTGCTCTCCCAGCGGGTCGATGGTATTCTGGTTAATATCCCGATGGAAGACTGGCAGGCGCAGGAGATTATGCGTCTTTGCGGTACCATCCCGGTCCTGTTTCTTGATGCCTCTCCGTCGACCGCGACTCACCACATCGTGTTTGATCCGCTGCAGGGCGCGAAGCTTGGCGTTGAACATCTGGTCCAGCTTGGTCATCAGCAGATTGCCCTGCTCACGGGCCCGCTCGACTCCGTCTCAGCGCGCCTGCGTTATGAAGGCTGGCAGGCCTGTCTCGCTGAACATCAGCTGACACCCGCCGCGGTAATGCACGGCGACTGGAGCTCCCTGTCGGGCTATCAGCATACGTTGCGTCTGCTCAACGAGGGCAATATTCCCACCGCGCTGCTGGTGGCGAATGACCAGATGGCGCTTGGCGCGCTGCGGGCGCTGTCGGAGTTTGGCCTGCCGGTGCCTGGCGCGGTTTCGGTGGTCGGCTATGACGACACTGAAGACAGCGCCTGCTTTACCCCGCCGCTTACGACCATTAAGCAGGATTTCAAAACGCTGGGTAAAGTCAGCGTGGAGCGACTGCTGGCGCTGATTGAAGGGGCAGAGGCGGTCTCGGAACTGCTGCCGGTGAGTCTGGTCGAACGCAAAACCACCGCGAAACCACAGACCGACACCATTTCTGCCCAGCACGTGGCTGAAGAGCTGACCCGCCTGGCGCGCCAGGTTGCCCGCCTGAAATAACGCATTCTCCCCCTGGTTGTTCTTTGTGAAGCCCATCACCCTCTGCCGGGCCGGGGCTTTACAAGCTACCGGGCACCCTACATAGTAACAAAAATTGTGAGCGAATCTCAAAATTAATCAGGGAACCCGGAACATGAGCCCAACCACTCTCTCTTTAGCCGCCGTACTAGCCCGCCGCGACTGGGAAAACCCCGCCGTCACTCAGCTGAATACTCTTGCTGCCCATCCCCCTTTCGCCAGCTGGCGCGCCGCTGAAGAGGCCAGACGCGACGCCCCCTCCTCATCGCGGCAAAGCCTGAACGGTTGCTGGCAATTCAGCTACTTTACGCGCCCGGAGTCGGTGCCGGAAAGCTGGCTGGAGCAGGATCTGCCGGATGCCCAAGGGATGGAGGTTCCCTCAAACTGGCAGATGACCGGCTACGACGCGCCGATTTACACCAATGTGACCTACCCTATTCCGGTTAATCCTCCATTTGTGCCCGAAGATAACCCTACAGGTTGTTACTCGCTCACATTCAACGTTGACCCTGAATGGCTCACCGGTGGCCAGACGCGCATCATCTTTGATGGGGTCAATTCGGCGTTCCATTTATGGTGCAATGGCCGCTGGGTAGGCTATGCCCAGGACAGCCGTCTGCCATCGGAATTTGACCTCAGCCACCTGCTCGTTCCCGGCGTTAACCGCCTGGCGGTGATGGTGCTGCGCTGGAGCGACGGCACCTGGCTGGAAGATCAGGATATGTGGCGCATGAGCGGTATTTTTCGCGACGTCGCGCTGCTGCATAAGCCGGACACCCATCTGAGCGACATACAGATAGTGACGCATCTCAACGCCGACTATACCCGCGCGACCCTTGAAACGCAGGTAAGGGTTGCAGGCGACGTGAGCGACGATATGCGGGTTGCCGTCCAGCTCTGGCAGGGAGATAGCCTGGTGGCTGAAGCCGACCAGCGCATTGAAAGCGACATTGTCGATGAGCGGGGACGCTACACGGACCGCACCACCCTGCGCCTTCCGGTGGAACATCCGGCGCTCTGGAGTGCGGAAACGCCGACGCTCTATCGTACTGTGGTGTTACTAAAACGCGGCGACACCCTGCTGGAAGCCGAAGCCTATGATACCGGCTTCAGAGAGGTGAAAATCGATGGCGGCCTGCTGAAGCTCAACGGTAAACCACTGCTGATCCGCGGCGTGAATCGCCACGAGCATCATCCGGATAACGGCCAGGTGATGGATATCGACACCATGCGCCGGGATATCCTGCTGATGAAGCAGAATAACTTCAATGCGGTACGCTGCTCCCACTACCCTAATCACCCCCTGTGGTATCGGCTGTGTGATTTTTACGGGCTCTATGTGGTTGACGAGGCCAACATTGAAACCCACGGCATGGTGCCCATGAATCGTCTGAGCGACGATCCCTGCTGGCTGCCCGCGATGGCCGAGCGCGTGACCCGCATGGTACAGCGCGATCGTAATCATCCGTCGATTATTATCTGGTCGCTCGGCAATGAGTCGGGGCACGGGGATAACCACGACGCCCTCTACCGCTGGATCAAATCTAACGATCCCACCCGCCCGGTACATTACGAAGGGGGCGGGGCCAATAGCCCGGCCACCGATATCATCTGTCCGATGTATGCCCGCGTCGATCAGGATCAGCCTTTCCCGCAGGTGCCGAAGTGGTCGATTAAAAAATGGATCGGCATGCCGGAGGAGACGCGCCCCCTGATCCTCTGCGAATATGCCCACGCGATGGGCAACAGCCTGGGCGGCTTTCATAAGTACTGGGAGGCGTTCCGCCAGTACCCGCGCCTGCAGGGCGGCTTTATCTGGGACTGGGTGGATCAGTCGCTGAATAAGCGGGATGAAAAGGGGCAGATCTTTTCCGCCTACGGCGGTGATTTTGGCGATACGCCAAACGATCGTCAGTTCTGCATGAACGGCCTGGTCTTTGCCGACCGCACGCCGCACCCGGCGCTCTATGAAGCCCGCCATGCGCAGCAGTTTTTCCAGTTCCGCCTGCTGGACGATAACCAGCTTGAGGTCAGCAGCGAATACCTGTTCCGCACCACAGATAACGAAGTGCTGACATGGACGGTCAAGCTGGATGGCGAAATGCTCGCCAGCGGCAGCGCCGAACTCAACATTGCACCAGAGGGGCAGCAGATTATCGCCCTGCCACTGCCGGAGATAGCCCGCCCCGGCCAGGTCTGGCTGAATGTCGAAGTGCATCAGGTTGCTGCCACGCAGTGGAGCGACGCCGGTCATCTCTGCGCTTATGAGCAGTGGCGTCTGCCGGGCATTCTGTCCGACGCGCCAGAGGCAAGCCACGCCAGCGCGCCGGTGCTGACCTGCAGCGAAGGACAATTTGAAATTCGCCATGGCGATCACTGCTGGCAGTTTGACAAGAGAAGCGGCCTGCTGACCCAGTGGAGCACCCGGGGCGAGAATGCCCTGCTGACGCCGTTGCAGGATCAGTTCACCCGCGCCCCGCTGGATAATGATATTGGCATCAGCGAAGTGACGCGTATCGATCCCAACGCCTGGGTGGAGCGCTGGAAAGCCGCCGGGCACTACGCCATGGAATGCCGTGCGGTAAGCCTGCACGCCGATACGCTTGAGCAGGCGGTACAGCTGCGCTCGGTACATCACTGGCTGGCGCACGGCAGGCTGCTGTTTATCAGCCGTAAAACTTATCTGATCGATAACCAGGGTGAGATGCGCATTGACGTTGACGTGGAGATCGCCCGCGGCACGCCTGCCCCGGCGCGTATTGGCCTGACCTGCCAGCTGGCAGAAGTTGCACAGCAGGTGACATGGCTGGGGCTCGGCCCGCATGAAAACTACCCTGACCGACGCCGCTCCGCCCGGTTTGATCTCTGGCAACGGCCGCTGGCAGAGATGTATACGCCTTATGTTTTCCCGAGTGAAAATGGCCTGCGCTGCGGCACCACGCGTCTTGAATACGGCGCCAACCGGTGGTCCGGAGACTTCCAGTTTAACCTTAGCCGCTACAGCCAGGCCCAGCTGCGCGAGACAACGCACCGCCATCTGCTGACCGAGGAGCCCGGCAGCTGGCTGAATATTGACGGCTTCCATATGGGCGTCGGCGGCGATGACTCCTGGAGCCCCAGCGTTTCGGCAGAGTATCTCCTCAGCCAGCAGCACTATCATTACAGCCTGCGCTGGAAACGTTCTTAACGTCATCTCCTTCAGCGGCGGCAGGCCGCCGCTGAAGGCTTTCCTCCCCCGCCATACCACTCTGACATTAAACCAATTGTAAATCGCTCACAAAAATAGTTAACACCATACAATCAACATATTGCGATTAACAGCAGAGTAACATGCGCCTGATTATGCGCCATAAAGACAATGTCATAGCTAACCTTAACCACAACTGAGTGAGCGGTCACAATTACAATTCGAAATGAATGTTAATCTCATCATTACTATCAGGAATAGTTAAACAGGATGACGTGATGGAACCAACGCGCTTTCTCTCTGGAAAAACCTCTACGCTCTGTTTTGATACCGCCAGCGGCGGCGAAATTCTCTACTGGGGCGCTAAACTCTCTTCTTCCCAGGCGGCTAAAGCCGCCCTCTCCCGCGCCGTACCTTATGGCCGACTGGACGCTGATACACCGGTATCGCTGATGGCGGAAAACGGTCGTGGTCTCTTCGGCAGCCCCGGTATCGAGGGGCACCGCGACGGCCGTCACTGGTCGCCGGTCTTTACCCTCACCAGCATCGAAGAGACCGCTGAAGGCTGGCATATTGAGAGCGAAGATCGTGTGGCCGGTTTGCAGATCGCCACCCAACTGCTGTTCGATGGCGAGAACGACGTCATTAAAATGCGCCACAGGCTCACCAATACCGGCGACGGCGTCTATGAGCTCACCCGTCTGGCCGTCACCCTGCCGCTGCCGGAGCGCGCCAGCGAATGCCTGTCGTTCTATGGCCGCTGGGTATACGAATTTCAACAGCATCGCCACAGCGTGCAGCACGGCGGCTACCAGCAGGAGAACCGCCGCGGGCGCACATCGCATCAGCACTACCCTGCCCTCATCGCCGGTACGCCCGGTTTTGGTGAAAGCCATGGTGAGGTATGGGGAGCTCACCTCGCCTGGAGCGGCAACCACCGCCTGCGCATAGATGTTAAGGCCGATGGCCGACGGGTTTTGCAGGCAGAAGCCTTATACGTGCCGGGTGAGATCGTGCTGCAAACCGGAGAGCATATCGACACCCCCTGGCTGTATGCGACCTGGAGCAACCGGGGACTCAACGGCATGAGCCAGCAGTTTCATCGCCATATTCGCCAGCATCTGCTCGCCTTCACGCCGGACCAGCCGCGCCAGGTGCATCTCAACACCTGGGAGGGGATCTATTTCGATCACGATCCGCAGTACATCATGCAGATGGCCACCGAGGCCGCCAGGATGGGGGTCGAGCGTTTTATCATTGATGACGGCTGGTTTATCGGGCGCAATGATGACAAAGCGGCGCTGGGCGACTGGTTTGTGGATGAGTCGAAATACCCGCAGGGGCTGGAGCCGGTCATCGCCCATGTACTGGAGCAGGGCATGACCTTTGGCCTGTGGGTCGAACCGGAAATGATCAGTAAAAACTCCCGGCTCTATCGCCAGCATCCGGACTGGCTGCTCCAGCTCAGCGACTACCAGCAGCCCACCGGCCGCAATCAGTACGTGCTCGATCTCAGTAACGATGAGGTGTTCAGTTATCTGTTCGAACGCCTCGATAGCCTGCTCAGCCGCTACGCCATCTCCTACCTGAAGTGGGACATGAACCGTGAAGTGGTGCAGCCGGGTCATCAGGAACGCCCGGCGCAAACGCGCCAGGTGGAGCGACTTTACGCCCTGATGGCGGCGCTGAGGGCAAAACATCCGACGGTCGATATTGAATCCTGCGCCGCGGGCGGGGGGCGTATCGACTATGAAATTCTGCGTCACGTTCAGCGTTTCTGGCCTTCGGATAATAACGACGCCCTTGAACGCCAGGCGATTCAGCGCGGTTTCAGCTATTTCTTCCCGCCGGAAGTGATGGGGGCGCACATTGGCGCCAGAAAGAGCCACTCTACCCGCCGGGTATCGGATATCCATTTTCGCGGCATCACCGCCCTCTTCGGCCACATGGGCATTGAACTGGATCCGCTGCAGGCCTCGGAAGAGGATAAAGCCGGTTTCAGCCGCTACGTTGAGCTGTATAAACAGCACCGCCAGCTGATCCATCAGGGAACGCTGTATCGCCTCGAGGGGGACGATCCTAAGGCGCAATCTCTTACCGCCATCGTCTCGGCGGACCGCCGTCGCGCGCTGGTTGCCGTGGCCCAGCTGGCGATGCCGACGTGGGCGCTTAGCGGTACGCTGCGCCTGCAGGGGCTCGATCCGCAGACAAGCTATCGCGTGCGCGTTATTGATGCCGCCGACAATTTCCGCAGCGGGATCGTCAGCACCCAGCCTGCATGGGTGGAGGATGGCGTTGAGCTGTCTGGCGAGTGGCTGGAACACGCCGGGCTGGCCATGCCGGTACTGGATCCGGAATCAGCCATCCTGCTGCTGGTTGAAGCACAGCCGTGATCCTTCTCTTTCCTGTCGCCAATGAAAAATAAGGGCCCTATATGAGTATCAGCAATACGAGCAAGCTCTCCTATGGCATAGGCGCGCTGGGCAAGGATCTTGCCTGCTCCATTATTTATCTGTACCTGATGTTTTATTACACCGACGTGGTTGGCCTTTCGGCCGCCTTTGTCGGCTCACTGTTCTTATTTGCCAGGATCTGGGATGCCATTACCGATCCGGTTATGGGATTAATTGTTGATAATACGCGCAGCCGCTGGGGTAAATTCCGTCCATGGATTTTAATTGGCACTATTGTTAACTCAGCAACGATGATTGGCGTATTTATATGCCACGAGTTTGAAGGCGTCTGGCTTTATGTTTACGCCTCCGTCTCCTATGTATTATGGGGAATGACCTATACCATGATGGATATTCCCTACTGGTCCATGATCCCCTCATTAACGAAAGAAAAAAGCGAACGCGAAAAAATTGTCGTCGTGCCGCGCCTGTTCGCCAGTATCGCCTGGCTTATTATGGGTGCGTTCGGCCTGAAGGCCATTGACTGGCTGGGCGACGGCGACAGCGCCACCGGCTTTGTTCGCGTCAGTATCGCTATTGCTATCTTCTTTATTATTAGCGCCATCATCACCGTTGTGAACGTTAAAGACGTGGTGGAGGTAAAGGTCAGCAAGCCCAAAATTAGCCTGAAGGATATGGTTAATATTATTACCAAAAACGATCAGCTTAAGGCGCTGATCGGCATTGTACTGACCTTTAATATGGCCATGCAGCTGGCCGGTGGCTTTGCCATTTATTACTTTGCGTATGCCATCGGCAATAAAGATCTGTTCCCGGTCTTTATGATGCTCTCCGGTGCCGCAGAGATTGCCGGGCTGGTGCTGTTCCCGAAAGTGGTGGCCAGCGTATCGCGCCCGACGGTATGGCGTCTGGCCTGTATTTTCCCCCTCCTGAGCTGCGTGATTCTGCTGATCTCCGGAATATTTATGCCGGAAAGCCACGTGCTGGTGGGGCTCTCCGGCGCGCTGCTGAAGCTTGGCTCAGGCTTCTCGCTGGCCATGGCAACGGTGATGCTGGCCGACGTGGTGGACTATGGCGAGTATAAAACCGGCATGCGCAGCGAAAGCGTGATTTTTTCGGTGCAGACCATGCTGGTCAAAGCCGCCTCTGCCTTCGCCGGCTTCCTGATTGGTATTGGCCTGACCATTATTGGCTACGTTCCTAATGAAGTGCAGGATGGGGATACCATCTTTGGCATGCGGGTCCTGATGATTGGCATTCCCTTTATTCTGGTCGCCGCCAGCTTCTTTATTTATCGCCGTTATTACAAACTGAATGGTCAGTACCATGACGACATTATGGCGGAATTAGTCCAAAAACGCGCCTGATCCAGTACCCCGCCAGCAGCGTTCGGCTGCTGGCAACATAAATTCATTAATAACATAGTATGGAAACTTTCTATGATGATACGCCGTGGTCTTTTACCTCTGATCGCGCTGGCACTGCCTTTTACCTCTTCTGCCGCGCTGGAAAATTTCACTCCTCTAGGTTACGTAAAATGGGGCAATATTTATACCGACAATAAAGATAAAAATGACGGGAAAGGAAAATTAAACGACGTTATTCGCGCCTCGGAAGGATTTGGTAATTACCGTCTCGGTAATGAAATGAACTGGTGGGAAGGAGGATTTAAAACCGATATCACCACCGGCACCGACGCGATATTTGATTTCACCTGGTATATTGGCAGCGGCGAGTCGTGGGGAGATGTTGGCACCCTGCAAACCTGGGCCTCCGTTTATAATATTATCCCCGGACAACCCGATGCCAAAATATGGGTAGGTAAGCGTTTTTATCAGCGTCACGAAGTGCATATGATCGATATTAAATACTGGGATGTCTCCGACAACGGTATTGGCCTTGAAAATATCGACCTCGGCTTTGCAAAAGCCCATATAGCCTGGCTGGCCCCCGAGTCCAGCGCCGACGATCGCGCCCTGCATAATATCGACCTGCGTTTGAGCGAGCTGAAAATTAATGACGACGCCGATTTCACCGCCGGGCTGAACTACGTTTTCGCCCAGAATGACAGTTACGATGAGAAAAACATCACCACTAACGGCTCCATGCTGTCGCTGATCTATCGCCAGGCCTGGTCGATGGGCAGCAACACCCTGGCATTTCAGTATGGCCGCGATGCCTTAGCGGGCGGACTGATGAGCGCCGAGGGCGCCAGCGCGGTGAAATACAATACCGGCGTCGATCACGACGGCTACAGCTGGCGCGTCTTTAACTACGGCGAAGTTAACTTTACCGACAATATCCAGAGCATGTACTCCCTCGCCTGGCAGGATCTTAATCTCGACAACAACAGTGGGATGACCTGGTTCAGCGCCGGTTTGCGCCCGCAGTATAGCTGGAACGATTATCTGGCAACGGCACTTGAGTTCGGCTATGAGCGCGTAGATGCGCAAAATGATGCCGGAGTGAACAGTATGTACAAAGTGACCCTGGCGCAGATGATCCAGGCCGGAAAAGGGGTCTGGGCGCGTCCGGCACTGCGCCTCTTTGTGACCTGGTCCGACACCGACACCCAGTGGGAGCGTATCAACCGCTACGGCAACCACAACAAGTACGCCGCGCCGGTAAGAGCGACCTGGGCAGCACGGAAGAAGTGACCTTCGGTTTTAACTTTGAGCTGTGGTGGTAATTGTGAATACGCGTCAGGAGCAAAGCATGAAAAAAATTATTCCGCTGGCCTTTGGTCTTCTTTGGTTAAGCGGCTGCACCCAGCCGGTATCGCCGGTCAATGAAACAAGCCTGGTGACCCCCTCCGTCTGCTGCACAAAGCTGAACGAGCTGCCGGTGCAGGAGTTTAAGGGCAAATCATCGCTGACCCTGAACTTTGATAGCCAGACACCACGGATTGCCGAGGGTAACGCTCGCGCTCAGGTGGTGGCTTTACCCGTTTTGAACAGCCCGTACGCCCTTGAACTGACCACACCGCTGGACGATTCTCAGTTCCTTGCGGTGGAGGCGGTGTTGTATGACGCCAACTGGAAAGTGCGACAGCGGCTAAAGTACAGCGATTTCGAATATCGCGAGCCCGCGTTGCTGCAAAGCCACCGCCTCTTCACCTATACCACCGTGCAGCCTGGTATTGACGCCCCGCGCTGGCTGGTGATTTCCACTCTGCCCCACCCGCAGCCAAACCGTATCAGGCTGGTTCCGGATTCAGAAATTTATGCGGAAAAAACCCAGGTGGAAGCGCCGCTCGAGCAGGCCAGATACGCCAGGGCGAGCGAGAATGGCGCCCTCACCCTGCATATCAGCCGAACCTCATTTTTGGCAAATGAGCTGCTAAGCGCGGTGACCGGGAAAATGGAGTAAGGGAGGAAAAAAGCGCCGGCCACTTTTTATCTTACAACAGACCTTTTCGGCGGGAGCCGACATCACCCTGGTGCCAGCGCGGCCATAAAAAGGCCCCGGAACGGGAAACCGTGCCGGGGCCTGATGAGATGTTATAACCAGCCCTGTTCCGGAGCGACGCTCTCGCCGCGTTCGGTGCGGGGCATCTCGATGGTGAGCGTGGAGAGGTGCTTAACCCAGAGATCAGCAACCCACTTCACGCCACGGGCGGTAAAGCGCGCCTGAGACCAGGTGTGGCGGTTTTCGCCCACGCCGCTGTGCAGGGTAAAGTAGCCGGCATCAATGTGATGCTGCGGCGGCACCAGCGCCCCGCCGACGCGCTGCATGATATTGCGCTCCAGCAAGAACTGGCGGAACTGCGGCTCTTTCGCCTTCAGCATCTTGCAGAGCTGGCGGAACCCCAGTGACTCGTCCACGTTAATGAACTGGTCAAAGAAGGCGGCCTTGGGGCCGGAGAGCGCAAGCTGCGCCTCTGCGCGCTGGCGTTTTTCATACTGCTCAGCCCAGGCGCGCGCCGCCGCCGCCGGATTGGTAAAATCAGGCAGGCTGACGCTCTGCTCACGCTCCTGCCAGCGATCCAGCATGGTAGCCGTAAAGCCGGGGGAGATACGTGAAACCGTCAGCAGGGAGTCCCGTTTATTCAGCAAAAACTCCTGCCGCGTTTCACCTTCGCGCTCATAGGCACTGGCCGTTACCGGCTGCGAAAGACGCTGCGCCGTTTCCAGGCTTTTCACCATGCGTTTCACCTCGGTATGGGCGATGCCGGTCATCTTTGCGATTTCGCGGCTGCTCATGGTGACGAGCTGGTCATGGGACTGGAAATTTTCAACAGGAATTACCATAGGTTTCACCCCTCATTCATTCATACACCGGGTAATTTGCTCTAATAGTATACAATTACCTGTTTAAATATCCAGTATAATTTTTGCACTGATCCACCCTGCGCTAACCCTGCGAAACTACGGGTTTTTTACGCCGGACAAGGCCTCAAGCTCCCGCGCATCATGGCTACAGAAGAAAGTGATCTCCTGCGCGTGGGAGCAGGAGAGCTCCCGCAGCCGCTGCTGGTTACGCCGCCTGGCGTCGTTGTCCATCGCCATCATCCACTGGTAAAAGCGCAGGCCGGGAGTACATTTGCGCTCCGGCCTGCGCATCTCCTCGCGATAGAACCAGGCATCGCCGCCGTGCAGCAGCCACCCCTCGGGCTGGCTGATGGCGATCCCCGCATGGCCCGGCGTATGCCCGGCCAGCGGCACCAGCAGGATCTCCGGCGGAAGGCCGCGCAGGGCCGTCACCGCATCAAAGCCAAACCAGCGCTCGCCCTGCACCTGATACCCCTCCCAGCCGGCGCTGCCGCTCCACTGGCCGGGCCGATAGCGCTCCCGCTGCAGCCAGCTATGGCGCGCGCTGGCGGTATCGATCTCCTGCTGCATTAAATGAACCCGCGCGTGGGGGAAATCCGTCAGGCCGCCCGCATGGTCAAAGTCGAGGTGCGTCAGAATGATGTGGCGAACGTCCGCCGCCTGGAAACCCAGCGCTTCGATACGGGCGCGGGCTGTGAGCGACTCGCGGCGCTGGATGTTATTCAGCCCACGGAAGAAAGCCGACAGCCTGGAGGGCTGGCGCACGTCGTCCAGCCCAAAGCCGGTATCCACCAGCACCAGCCCGTCGCGGTCGGTTTCAATCAGCAGGCAGTGGCAGACCAGGTGGGCATGCAGCCCCTTGCTGAAACCATCGTAAAACGCGCCGCCCAGCGGGCACATGCACCCGCAGTTAAGGTGATGGATCTTCATCTCGCCTCCTCATCAGTGTGAATGTGCCTGCTGGCTCTGCTCGGAGGTACCGAAATGGGCGGTATCTCCCCGGGCATGTTCGCCCCCCCCCTGCACGCGCTGGAGCTTGATCACCTGCCCGCGCTGCCAGGCGTTGGCGCCCTCCGCCACCGGATGGGCAACGATATCCGCCCGCTGGCGCTTAATCTGCTGGGTATCGATCCCCAGACGACGGTCGCGGTCCGCCAGCAGCGCCGGATCGAGCTGCCCTTCCCCGGTAAAGCCCATCATCAGCGCCGGAACGCCCAGCGGCAGCGTCTTGTCCCTGTCCGTATGCCAGGTGTGCCAGGTTTTACCGTAGGTGTTCACGATCTTGTTCATCAGCGCATGGTCGGCCACCGCCGGCAGGCCGGGGGCCACCAGGCTGCCGGACTTCACTTCATACTGATGGCTGTGCCAGAGCTTTTTCTCTTCCGGCGGCAGGGTGTTGAACAGACGCTCGCTGATGATGTACTCCACCCCCATCAGCCGGGCATCTTTGGTATTACCGTCATAGATGACCGCCTGCATCACGTCTTCGTTAAGCACCGTTACGTAGTGGTGGGCCTCCATCTGGCCGTTTTTATCGCCGCTATAAAAGTGAAAGCCGTCCAGGTAGGCGCTAATGGCCTCTACCGGCGGACGGGACTGGATCACCTGCGCCCCCGTCTCCAGGGTGCGCATTTTGGCAGAGGTACTTTCACCGGGGATCGGGGCCTGGGGCGGCGTATTATTTGCGCCGCAGCCAGCGAGCAACAGAGCACTTGAGATAATCAGAGATAAGCCTTTCATTAACATTCCCTTTCAGTAAGACATGTTATGAAGGTAGTGCACACGAGGGAATTGATCCGATAAACCGGGATAAAACCGCGCAATGCGCCATTTTTCGCCGTCAGGGTAAATTATCTGTTTATGTGCAAAATGTTACCTCCGACACGCGAACTGGCTAAGATTCGTCTAAGGTTTTCAGGTGATTGATGACAGCGGGTACGCTGCTCAGCAAATAAAGGAGAATCACCATGACGAGACCTCAACTGCGCCCTACGCTGCGGCTGGCAATCGGTGGCATACTGCTCGGTTTTACCGCCTTC
>DKMV01000178.1:0-295 GCA_002469605.1 Leclercia sp. UBA7405 | reverse complement strand
TTTACCGCCTTCAGCTACGCAGACGCGCCGCCCGCCGGGCAGCCGCAATCCCCTGATATCCTGTTTGGCCCGCTGTTTAATGATGTGCAGAGCGCTAAGCTCTTCCCGGATCAGAAAACCTTTGCCGACGCGGTACCCAAAAGCGATCCGCTGACCATCCTTGCCGATTACCGCATGCAGCGTAACCAGTCGGGTTTCGACCTGCGCCACTTCGTCGATGTGAACTTCACCCTGCCTAAAGAGGGCGAAAAGTACGTGCCGCCAGCCGGACAGAGCCTGCGCGCGCATATCGACG
>DKMV01000108.1:8238-8526 GCA_002469605.1 Leclercia sp. UBA7405 | reverse complement strand
GTGCTGTTTATCTACTTCGGCTCGTCGCAGCTGCTGTTAACCCTGTCGGATGGCTTTAGCCTCAATCTGGGGTTCGTTGAGATCCCAATCCAGATGCAGATTGAGAACTTCGACGTCAGCCCGTTCCTGTGCGGCGTAATCGCCCTCTCCCTGCTCTACTCCGCCTATGCCTCACAGACTCTGCGCGGCGCGCTTAAAGCGGTGCCCCAGGGGCAGTGGGAATCGGGCCAGGCGCTGGGGATGTCGAAAACCGCCATCTTCTTCCGCCTGGTGATGCCGCAGATGTGG
>DKMV01000108.1:309-8075 GCA_002469605.1 Leclercia sp. UBA7405 | reverse complement strand
CTGGTGATGCCGCAGATGTGGCGTCATGCCCTGCCGGGGCTTGGTAACCAGTGGCTGGTGCTGCTGAAAGATACCGCGCTGGTGAGCCTGATTAGCGTTAACGACCTGATGCTACAAACCAAAAGTATCGCTACCCGCACCCAGGAGCCCTTTACCTGGTATATCGTGGCGGCGGCTATCTACCTGGTGATCACGTTGCTGAGTCAATACATCCTCAAGCGTATTGACCTGCGCGCAACGCGTTTTGAACGGAGACCGGGCTGATGCTGGATTACTTACCCGAGCTGATGAAAGGGCTGCATACCAGCCTGACGCTCACAGTGGCCTCAATTATAGTGGCGCTGATCCTGGCCCTGATTTTCACCGTCATCCTGACGCTGAAAACGCCAGTGCTGGTGTGGATCGTGCGCGGCTACATCACGCTGTTTACCGGTACGCCGCTGCTGGTGCAGATCTTCCTGATCTACTATGGCCCGGGCCAGTTCCCGTCACTGCAGGAGTATCCGGTGGTCTGGCACCTTCTGTCGGAGCCCTGGCTCTGCGCGCTGCTGGCGCTCTCCCTCAACAGCGCGGCCTATACCACCCAGCTGTTCTATGGGGCGATCCGCGCTATTCCGGACGGCCAGTGGCAGTCCTGCGGCGCGCTGGGGATGAGCAAAAAAGATACCCTGGCGATCCTGCTGCCCTACGCCTTTAAGCGTGCGCTCTCGTCCTACTCCAACGAGGTGGTGCTGGTCTTCAAAAGTACCTCGCTGGCCTACACCATCACCCTGATGGAGGTGATGGGACACGGGCAGCTGCTCTATGGCCGCACCTATGACGTGATGGTGTTCGGCGCGGCGGGTCTGATTTACCTGGTGGTGAACGGCCTGCTGACCCTGCTGATGCGCCTGATTGAACGCAAAGCGCTGGCGTTTGAACGCCGCAATTAACTGCATAAGCTAAAATTAAAAAGACGGGCAAGTTTAATAGTTGCCCGTCTTTTTTTATAAATAAAGCACTACTTAATCATTTTTATTGCATATAAATTCATTATCTGCCATTGTTACTCCCAGCCGCAGACACGGCATATAACGACAAGACAGACGGGAGCATCACAATGAAAAAGTTAGTTCTGGCCGCATTACTGGCAACCTTCGCCGCTGGCGCCTCTGCCGCCGACAAAATCAGCTTTGGCGTTTCCGCCACTTATCCGCCGTTCGAATCGCTGGATGCCAGCAACCAGATCGTTGGTTTTGATATCGACCTGGCGAAAGCGCTGTGCAAGCAGATGCAGGCCGACTGCACCTTCACCAACCACGCCTTCGACAGCCTGATCCCGTCTTTAAAATTCAAAAAATATGACGCGGTGATCTCCGGCATGGACATCACCCCGGAGCGCAGCAAGCAGGTCTCCTTTACCGACCCGTACTACGCCAACTCCGCCGTGGTGATTGCTAAAAAAGACGCTTACAAATCGTTCGACCAGCTGAAAGGCAAGCGCATCGGCATGGAGAACGGCACCACCCACCAGAAATACCTGCAGGATAAGCACCCGGAAGTGAAAACCGTAGCTTATGACAGCTACCAGAATGCGATTATCGACCTGAAAAATGGCCGTATCGACGGGGTATTTGGCGACACCGCAGTGGTAAACGAGTGGCTGAAGACTAACCCGCAGCTGGGCACCGCCACCGAGAAAGTAACGGATCCGCAGTATTTCGGCACCGGCCTCGGCATTGCGGTTCGCCCGGACAACAAAGCCCTGCTGGAGAAGCTGAACGGCGCCCTGAAGGCGATTAAAGCTGACGGTACTTACCAGAAAATCAGCGACCAGTGGTTCCCGCAGTAAACAGGATAAAAATAGAAAGCCGGGCAGTGCCCGGCTTTTTTACAGCTGTACAGTTTACAGCGGTACAGTTTACAGCGGTACAAAGAAGCGAAAACGCGCCCCCTGCGCCGCCTCCATCAGCCTGATCCCGCCCCCGTGCAGCTCCAGCATTCTGCGCACAATCAATAACCCCAGACCGCCGCGATCCTCCCGCGCCCCCTGCTGGCTCAGCGCCGACGGACGCTGGAAGAGCGCCTCGCGCAGGCTCTCGTCGATGCCCGGCCCGCTGTCGCTCACCTCCATCTGCAGCTGCTCCCCCTCCTGCCACACCTTCAGCCAGATCTCGCCTCCCGGCGGCGTATGGCGAACGGCGTTATCCAGCAGGTTAGTCACCACCCGCTCGATCATCGACAAGTCGGCATTGACCATCGGCAGCTGCTGCGACACCTCAAAGTGGAGCTGAAGATTGCGGGTGCGCACGGCGAGGTCAAACTTTTGCGCCACGTCGGAAATCAGCTCCCCCGGAGCAAAGCGCTCGCGTCGGGGCTTGATGCTGCCGTGCTCGAGCCGCGCCAGCTCAAAGAGCTGCTGGGAGAGATGGCGCACCTTCTGCCCCTGGCGCAGGGCGATGGTCAGATAGTGTTTGGTCTCTTGCGCCGTCAGGGTATCGGCCTTCACCGAGAGGGTTTCCAGATAGCCCAGCAGCGAGGTCAGCGGCGTGCGCAGGTCGTGGGAGATAGTGGCGGTAAACTCCCGGCGCTGGCGATCGCTGTCGGCAAGCTGATCCCACTGGGTGGCGATCTGCCGGGCCAGCTCGATAAAGGTATTGCGCAGCTGAGCCACTTCGCTGGCGGGATTCGCCTCCAGCGGCCGGGCTGCCAGCTGCTTAATGGCGCGGATGCTGTCCTGCTCAAGGTCGCGTACCTCGTGGGTCAGCACCCGTACCGGGCGCGCAACCCAGTACCAGACCAGCCCACCCGCCAGGGCGCCAAACAGCGCCACCAGCAGCAGCGACCAGAGCACGGTGCTCCACAGAGCTTTATGCCAGGCCATCGCCGCCAGGGCGTTCATCTCCTCGCCCTGCAAAATAATGTACAGGTAGCCTTTCAGCTCCCCGTCCTGGCGCAGCGGCGCGGCGCTGAACACTTTCTGGTCCGGGCTGCGGGGATCGTCGCCGTAGAGCGGCATCATCTCACCGTTAATAAAGCGCTGCACCGGGGCGATATCCAGCCGCTGGCGTTTAATATGGCCCGGCGGCGCGGCGTCGGCCAGCACCTCGCCGTCCGGCGAAAGAATATAGAGCTCGACGCTGGGGTTAAAGGTCATCAGCCGGTCGAACAGCGGCTTGAGAGCGGTGCGATCCACCCGGCCCTGCTTATCGAGCAGCGTTTCGCGCTGGATAATATGCTGGGCCAGCCCGCCGGAGAGGCGCTGCACCATGGCGTTGCCGTACTGCATGCTGGTGTAGAGCTGCACCATGCAGGTCAGGGCCGCGCACAGCATCAGCAGCAGTACCACCAGCAGGGTCAGGCGCTGGGTCAGGGTGAGGCGGCGGATCATGCGGCGTTTTCCATAAATTTATATCCCTTGCCCCAGACGGTGCGGATCACCTCCGGCTCGGCGGGATCTTTCTCTATTTTGATGCGCAGCCGGTTGATATGGGTATTTACCGTGTGTTCATAGCCTTCGTGCTGATAGCCCCATACCTGCTCCAGCAGCGCCAGCCGGGAGAAGACCTCGCCGGGATGGCGGGCAAAGAAATAGAGCAGATCGAACTCGCGCGGGGTGAGATCCAGCGCCTGCCCGTGCAGCAGCACGCTGCGGGCCAGCGGATCGATGGTCAGGCCGTGGGCCTGAATACGCCCGGCGGAGGGCTGGCCCATGGCTTCATGACGGCGAAACAGCGCCCGGATGCGCGCCACCAGCTCCTGCACCGAAAAGGGCTTCGCCAGATAGTCGTCGGCGCCGGTCTCCAGCCCCAGAATGCGGTCGGTTTCGCTGCTGCGGGCGCTAATGATGATCACCGGCAGGTAGTGGCTCATCTGGCGGATGCGGCGGCAGATTTGCAGGCCGTCCACCCCCGGCAGCATCAAATCGAGGATCACCGCGTCCCAGCGCGTATCTTCGATGGCCAGCAGCGCCCGGTCGCCGTCCGCTTCATGGACAATCTGATAGCCTTCATCTTCTAAATTGAGGCGCAACAACGCGGCGATATCGCCGTCGTCTTCCACCAGCAGGATCTGTTTTGCCGCCGTCATTGGTAAACCTTTTCTCGTCATAACTGACATAAGCTTACCCGATCTGCGGCGGCACAAGAGTTCACATTTTGTTTAAACTTTGC
The DNA here is from genome assembly GCA_002469605.1 of Leclercia sp. UBA7405. Classification (GTDB taxonomy): domain Bacteria; phylum Pseudomonadota; class Gammaproteobacteria; order Enterobacterales; family Enterobacteriaceae; genus Enterobacter. The sequence goes on along the minus strand of DKMV01000108.1, from coordinate 3,924 downwards.
GGACCAGCAGGGTCAGCACTTCATAGTGCGCGGTGTGGGGGAACATGTCGAAAAGCTGAACGCGGGCAATCTGATAGCCCGGCAGGTTGGCAATATCTTTCGCCATGGTCTGGGCGTTACAGCTGGAGTAGATAATAAACTGCGGCGCCATCTGGCTCAGATAATCGCAGAGTTCCTTGCCAATGCCGCGGCGCGGCGGGTTCACCAGCACCAGCTCCGGCACGCTCGCCTGGCCAGTGGCAAAGCGGGTGGAGTCCAGAGCCTGGAAGCGCAGGTTGGTAAGCCCCAGCTCGGCCGCCGACTGGGTCGCACAGGCGATGGCCTCAGGGGAGATCTCAATGCCGGTCAGCTGCATCTCGGGCGTGGCGCAGTGCAGGCCAAAGCCGCCCACCCCGCAGAAGAGATCCCACATATGTTTGACCGGCAGGCCGCGCACCCATTCCCGGGCGGTGGCATACAGGCTGGCAGCGACGGTGGGGTTGGTCTGGAAGAAGCTCTGGGGGCGGATCCACAGGGGTACGCCGTTGAAGTTTTCCGCCAGCGCCTGAGCGTCGGTAAAGAATACCTCCTGCTCCCCTTCCATAATGGCCATATGCACCGGCTGAATATTCGCGGTGATCACCTTCAGCTGCGGCAGCTGCGCCTGCAGCCACGGCAGGGCCGCGCGCAGCTGCTCCAGCTTGTTCTCTGAGCGCAGCACAAAGCGCAGCATCATGCCGCCGTCGAGCTGGCTTTCGGTTAACAGCAGGTATTTCAGCTCGCCGCGTTTGCGCGCCACGTTATAGGGGGTTAACCCCGCCCGGGCGATAAAGGGCTTCAGCGCGGCGAACACCGGCTCAAAGGAGGCGGGATAGAGCGGGCAGCGGGTCAGGTCTTCCGGCGTACCGTCCCGGTGGAGCATCCCCAGCAGCGGTTTTTCGACGCTGCCGCTGACCACCATTTTGGCTTTATTGCGAAAACCCTGTTCCGGGCCACACGAGGGCGCGCACCACTCCCCCACCGGCATACCGGCCAACAGGCCGTGCAGGTCATGCATTTTAGCGGAGAGTTGTTGCGAGACCGGCTGCTCGATCCACTGGCAGGAGCGGCAGCGGCCGGCGTCATAGAGTGCGCACTGCATAAAAAAACCTTAATACGTCCGGGGGCAGCGATTATACACGTTATTGCAGACGGAAAAACCGTCGGCTGGCGGCGGGGATAAACAGCAGGCCCAGCACCAGCATATCGGGCAGCTTTTGCATAAAGAGGGTACGCAGAATTTCCCGCTTCGACTCCCCGGCTATGCTAAACAGCTCCGGATAGCCGTAGCCCAGCGATGCCGCCCACAGATAGCCGGTAGCGATCACCTGGGTAGAAAGGTAGATAAGCCGCGCCCAGTTGCGCCCTTTTACCAGCGAAAAGGCGCAGTAGATCTCGGTAAACACCAGCATCAGGCTGGCCAGAAAGACCAGCGTCAGGTTCCAGGTCTGGGCGCTGCGGTGAATAAAATCCCCCAGCCCGCGTAGGCCGAGGGTATTAAAAATCATCAGCACATCGAGACAGCGGATCATAATAATGGCGAGCGCCGCCACCTGCACCCAGGCAGGAACATTCAGACGGGCATGCGAATGCTGTGTTTTAGTTAGTAATCCCAACGTGGTGTCTTCCGTGAAACGGTGCCGCACACAGGCGGCACCCGTTAAGCCTCAGCAAATTTTAGAAGCTTCAGCCGCGTCTTGCACGCTGGATATCACGCACCCGCTGTTTTTCAGAGCGCGCCATAAGAAACCAGGCAATCAGCCCGACAATCCCCACTACCCCGAGGATCAGGGACGCCAGGGCGTTGATCTCCGGATTCACCCCCATACGCACGCTGGAGAAGACCAGCATCGGCAGCGTGGTAGCCCCCGGGCCCGAGACAAAGCTGGCGATAACCAGATCGTCCAGCGACAGGGTAAAGGCCAGCAGCCAGCCGGAGACCACCGCCGGCATAATCATTGGCAGGGTAATAATGAAAAAGACCTTCAGCGGCGTGGCGCCCAGATCCATGGCCGCCTCTTCAATGGAGTGATCCAGCTCGCGCAGGCGCGAGGAGATGACTACCGCCACGTAGGCGGTACAGAAGGTGACGTGCGCCAGCCAGATGGTGAGCATGCCGCGATCTGACGGCCAGCCGATGGCGTGCCCCATGGCGACAAAGAGTAGCAGCAGCGACAGGCCGGTGATCACATCCGGCATCACCAGCGGGGCGGTGATCATAAAGGCAAAGCCGTTAGCCCCGCGAAAGCGGCCAAAGCGCACCATGACTACCGCCGCGATGGTGCCGAGGATCGCCGCCATGGTCGCCGCACAGGCGGCGATGGTCAGGCTCAGGCCCACCGCGCTCATCATGGCGTCGTCGTGAAACAGCTCGCTATACCAGCGCGTTGACCAGCCCGCCCACACCGTTACCAGCTTCGAGCTGTTAAAGGAGTAGATGACCAGCATCAGCATCGGCGCATACAGGAAGGTAAAGCCCAGCACCAGGATCAGGATGCGCCACGGCGAGCGCACTACCGGTAAGTTATTCATCCGTGGTCTCCCATCTGTTTTTGCTGATGCTTGTAGAACCACATGATCGGCACGATCAGCAGCAACAGCATAACGATCGCCACCGCCGAGGCCACCGGCCAGTCGCGGTTATTGAAGAACTCCTGCCAGAGCACGCGGCCAATCATGATGCTGTCCGGCCCGCCGAGCAGCTCCGGGATCACGAACTCCCCTACCGCCGGGATAAACACCAGCATTGAGCCGGCGATGATCCCACCTTTGGTCAGCGGCACGATGACGCTGAAGAAGGTCTTCAGCGGGCGGGCGCCCAGATCCAGCGAGGCCTCCACCAGCGAATAGTCGATACGCGTCAGGGCGGTGTAGATAGGCAGCACCATAAACGGCAGATAGGCATACACCACGCCAATATAGACCGCCAGGTTGGTGTGCAGAATCGTCAGCGGCTGATCGATAACCCCCAGCCACATCAGAAAGTTGTTCAGCACCCCGTTATTTTTCAGGATCCCCATCCAGGCGTACACGCGGATCAGGAACGAGGTCCAGGAGGGGAGGATCACCAGCAGCAGCAGGATGTTGCGCGTGGAGGGCTTGCTGTGGGCCACCGCCCAGGCCAGCGGATAGCCCAGCAGCAGGCAGAAGAGGGTCGAGATCGCCGCCACCTGCAGCGACTGCAGATAGGCTTCGAAATAGAGCGGATCGTCCGTCAGCTGTAAATAGTTGGCGATATTAAGGGTCACCGTCAGCTGATCGTCCGCCCACTCCACCAGGTCGGTGTAGGGCGGGATCGCCCGCGCCATTTCGGCGAGGCTTATCTTAAAGACAATCAGGAACGGCAGTAAAAACAGCAGGATCAGCCACAGATACGGCAGGGCAATCACCAGCTTGCGCCCGTGGGCCATCTGCAGGCGGGTCAGCCAGCCGGTGCCGCCGGGGGCGCGGGTGGACGATTCAGTATTGCTCATGGCCACTCCTTATACCGTCAGCACGACGCAGCTGTCGGCGTCCCAGCACAGGCGAACTTCGTCGCCCCAAGTGGGAAGCCCCTTACGGTAGCGATGTTCGTTTTGCAGCTGGGCGCTGATCATC
>DKMV01000108.1:0-166 GCA_002469605.1 Leclercia sp. UBA7405 | reverse complement strand
CATCTGCCCGCTCTTCAGGCGCACGTGATAGATAGACAGATCGCCGAGATAGGCAATGTGCACCACCTCCCCCACCGCAAAGTTGTAACCGTCGGCAGGCACCTCTTCGCAGAGCATGATTTTTTCCGGGCGCAGGGCCACGTATACCGGCACGTTGTCCACCACC
>DKMV01000332.1 GCA_002469605.1 Leclercia sp. UBA7405 | reverse complement strand
CCCGCGCCGTTCGGGCCGATAATACCAACGATAGCGCCCTTCGGTACCGAGAAGGTCAGGTCGTCGATCAGCAGGCGATCGCCGTAAGATTTACGCAGATTGCTGACCTCAACGACTTTATCCCCCAAACGGGCTCCAGGCGGGATAAACAGTTCGTTGGTTTCGTTACGTTTCTGGTATTCGGTATTGTTAAGCTCTTCGAAGCGCGCCAGACGGGCTTTGCCCTTGGACTGACGGCCTTTCGCGCCCTGACGTACCCACTCCAGCTCTTTCTCGATAGACTTACGGCGGGCCGCTTCCTGAGAAGCTTCCTGCGCCAGGCGCTGATCTTTCTGCTCCAGCCAGGAGGAGTAGTTGCCTTCCCACGGAATGCCTTCGCCGCGGTCCAGCTCGAGGATCCAGCCTGCAACGTTGTCGAGGAAGTAACGGTCGTGGGTGATCGCCACCACGGTACCTTCGAAGTCGTGCAGGAAACGTTCCAGCCATGCCACGGATTCTGCATCCAGGTGGTTAGTCGGTTCGTCGAGGAGCAGCATGTCTGGTTTTTCCAGCAGCAGGCGGCACAGGGCTACGCGGCGGCGTTCACCACCGGAGAGGGTAGCGATTTTGGCATCCCAGTCCGGCAGACGCAGGGCGTCGGCGGCGCGCTCCAGCTGCACGTTCAGGTTGTGACCGTCGTGTGCCTGGATAATCTCTTCAAATTTGCCCTGCTGAGCGGCCAGCTTATCGAAGTCCGCATCCGGCTCGGCGTACTTGGCGTACACCTCTTCCAGCCCTTTCAGGGCGTTAACCACTTCGGATACGGCCTCTTCAACGGACTCACGCACGGTGTGTTCCGGGTTCAGCTGCGGCTCCTGCGGCAGGTAGCCGATCTTGATGCCAGGCTGCGGACGGGCTTCGCCTTCGATGTCTGTATCGATGCCGGCCATGATGCGCAGCAGGGTGGACTTACCGGCACCGTTGAGACCCAGAACGCCGATTTTGGCGCCCGGGAAGAAGCTCAGCGAGATATTTTTAAGAATATGACGTTTCGGCGGGACGACTTTGCCGACACGATGCATGGTATAAACGAATTGAGCCACGTTGGACTTCGCCTCTTTTATCGTGATGAGAATAGTGGCGAAGTGTAGCCTTTTTCCCCGCCTAATCCCAGCCACTGACGCCTGGAGTGTTAAAAGGCGCAGAAAAGGTAAAAAAGTGTCCGCAACGTGGCATGTTCAGGGATGCCTGGTTAGCATAAGTGAATAACGCTTTTGCGCGGCAAGACGCTGCATTTACTGATGAATAACAGAGGAAGAGCTTGTGGTTAAAGCCAAACAGGTGGTCTGGCGTCTGCTGGCTGCCAGCGTATGCATGCTAACGATAACCCACGCAGCGCGGGCAGATTCACTGGATGAACAACGAAACCGCTATGCGCAGATTAAACAGGCCTGGGACAGCCGCCAGATGGATACCGTTCAGGCACTGATGCCGACGCTGAAAGAGTACCCGCTGTACCCCTACCTGCAATATCGTCAACTCACAGACGATCTGATGAACCAGCCTACCGTTGCCGTGGCGAACTTTATCCAGGCTAATCCGACCCTGCCGCCAGCCCGCACCCTGAAAACGCGCTTTATAAACGAGCTGGCGCGACGTGAAGACTGGCGCGGGCTGCTGGCCTTCAGCCCGGAAAAACCCGGCACCACCGAAGCCCAGTGCAACTACTACTACGCCAAATGGGCCACCGGCCAGCAGGAAGAGGCCTGGACCGGCGCCAAAGAACTGTGGCTGACAGGGAAAAGCCAACCGAACGCCTGCGATTCGCTGTTTGGCGCCTGGCGCGCCTCCGGCCAGCAGGATCCGCTGGCGTATCTCGAACGTATTCGTCTGGCGATGAAAGCTGGCAACACGCGGCTGGTCACCGCGCTGGCAGGCCAGATGCCGCCAGAGTACCAGACCATCTCCACGGCGGTGATGCAGCTGGCTAACGATCCCAATACGGTAATGGATTTTGCCCGCAATACGGGCGCCACCGATTTCACCCGCCAGATGGCGGCAGCCGCCTTTAGCAGCGTGGCGCGCGACGATGCGGAAAACGCCAGGCTGATGATCCCCTCGCTGTCGCAGGCCCAGCAGTTAAACGACGAGCAAACCCAGGAGCTGCGCGATATCGTCGCCTGGCGCCTGATGGGCAGCGACGTGAACGAAGAACAGGCGCGCTGGCGTGATGATGCGATTATGCGTTCAAACTCCACCTCGCTGGTGGAGCGTAGAGTGCGGATGGCGCTGGGCAATGGCGATCGCCGCGGTCTGAATACCTGGCTGGCGCGTCTGCCGATGGAGGCGAAAGAGAAAGACGAGTGGCGTTACTGGCAGGCGGATCTGCTGTTGGACAGCGGTCGTGAAGAAGAGGCAAAAACCATCCTTCATGCGCTGATGCAGCAGCGCGGCTTCTACCCGATGGTGGCCGCACAGCGGCTTGGGGAAGAGTACAGCTTCAAAATCGACAAAGCCCCGGCCAGTATCGACCCGGCGCTGGTGCAGGGGCCGGAGATCGCCCGCGTGCGCGAGCTGATGTACTGGAATCTGGATAACACCGCGCGCAGCGAATGGGCCAATCTGGTGACCAGCCGTACTCAGGATGAAAAAGCGCAGCTGGCGCGTTATGCCTTTAATAACCAGTGGTGGGATCTGAGCGTACAGGCCACGATCTCTGGCAAGCTGTGGGATCATCTGGAAGAGCGCTTCCCGCTGGCCTACAAAGATCTCTTTGCCCGCTACGTCAGCGATAAAGATATTCCCCAGAGCTACGCCATGGCGATTGCCCGTCAGGAGAGCGCCTGGAACCCGAAAGTGCGCTCCCCGGTCGGGGCCAGCGGTCTGATGCAGGTGATGCCTGCGACCGCCACCCATACGGTGAAGATGTTTAACATTCCCGGTTACAGCAGCCCAGGCCAGCTGCTCGAGCCCGAAACGAACATCAAAATCGGCACCAGCTATCTGCAGTACGTCTATCAGCAGTTCGGTAATAACCGCATCTTCGCCTCGGCGGCCTACAATGCCGGGCCGGGCCGCGTGCGCACCTGGCTAAATAACAGCGCCGGGCGCATCGACGCCGTCGCCTTTGTCGAGAGCATACCGTTCTCGGAAACGCGCGGGTACGTGAAGAATGTGCTGGCTTATGACGCCTACTACCGCTACTTCATGGGAGAAAAAGATACCCTGATGAGCGATAGCGAGTGGCAGCGACGTTACTGATCCTCGCGGGTTATGTTATGCTTGTACTCGTTTAAGAGTACAAATGGCGGCATAACATGACCCAGCATTCCCCCTATTCCTCGGCAATGGCCGAACAGCGTCATCAGGAGTGGCTTCGTTTTGTGGAGCTGCTTCGTCAGTCTTACGAGCAGGATCTGCACCTGCCTTTGCTGCAACTGATGCTTACCCCCGACGAGCGCGAAGCGCTGGGCACCCGGGTGCGCATCATCGAAGAGCTTTTGCGCGGCGAGATGAGCCAGCGTGAGCTAAAAAGCGAGCTTGGTGCCGGTATCGCTACTATTACACGCGGGTCGAACAGCCTGAAGTCGGCGCCGGTTGAGCTGCGCCACTGGCTTGAACAGGTGTTGTTGGGCGTTCAGCGATAGATCGCGTTATGGAACGGGCTTAACGCCAGGATCACCGCCTGGTGATAGACGCTGGAGCGGGTTAGCGCGCCCGCGGTAAAGACTCCTATTGCCCCCTCTTTGCGGCCAATCTCATCAATACCGGTATAGGCTGACATCACCGGTCCCAGCGCTTCCCCTTCACGCACCCTTTGCAAAATAACTTGCGGTAATGGCAGGGTGGCCGAGCGGGCCTCTCCGCGCTGGTCGCGGCTTTCAATAACCACCCAGCTGAAGGTGGCGTCTTCGTCAATACCGGCCTCAATGGCGACCCAGAAGTCGGCTTTAGGGACGGCGGCTCTGGCATTCGCCACGCGGTTGCGTGCGCCAGCCCGCGTCTGCTCACTGCCAAAAGGCTGTTCCGGGACGCCGCTCTCGACGCCGACGGCGTCGATGTGGCAGGATCCTTCGCCGAAGATCTCTTCAAATGCCCTTAGAATTGCCTGAATTTTGGCAGGATTGGTGGTAGCAGAGACAACATGGTGCATAATTAAGCTCGATTTACAAAAAATTCATCGCAGTATAACGGAAAATAACATGTTACAGGTTTACCTTGTTCGCCACGGTGAAACGCAGTGGAACGCCGAGCGACGTATTCAGGGCCAGTCAGACAGTCCTCTCACCGCTAAAGGCGAGGAGCAGGCGAAGCAAGTAGCAGAGCGTGCCAGAAACCTGGGGATCACCCACGTTATCGCCAGTGATTTAGGGCGCACCCAGCAGACGGCACGTATTATTGCCGACGTCTGCGGCTGCGATATCATTCTCGATTCGCGTCTGCGCGAGCTGGACATGGGCGTGCTGGAAAAGCGCCATGTTGACTCCCTGACCGAAGAGGAAGAGAGCTGGCGTCGCGCGCTGGTAAACGGTACCGAAGATGGCCGTATTCCTGACGGTGAGTCCATGCAGGAGCTGAGCGTGCGTATGCACGAGGCGCTGGCCGCGTGCCTGAAGCTGCCCGAAGGGAGCCGCCCGTTGCTGGTAAGTCACGGCATCGCGCTCGGTTGCCTGGTGAGCACCATTCTTGGCCTGCCCGCCTGGGCCGAACGTCGCCTGCGTCTGCGCAACTGCTCCCTTTCCCGCATTGATTATCAGGAAAGTCCGTGGCTGGCGTCAGGATGGGTGGTGGAGATGGCAGGGGACATTTCGCATCTCGATGCCCCTGCGCTGGATGAGCTGCAGCGTTAACGGCGGACGGGAATCAGGTATTCGCAACGCAGATCGATTGGGCGTTCTTCCGGCTTCACGTCGGTAGCCGGGTAGTAACGCTCAATATCCACCCCTCTGCGACGATTCAGGTTCAGCATCGGCATGCAGGTACCGTATACGGTCAGGATAAAGTCCTGCACCCCGGTGCCCGGCCCTTCGTAGGTAAACATGACATATTCACCCCCTTCGAGAACTACTGGACTGGCCCCCTGGATATAGCCGTTCGCCATTTCCGGCGTGAGGGCAGTGGTATAAAACACCTCCTGCTCATCATCTTTTTCCTGGCTCGGACGGGTTTCATTCAGGCCGTACAGCAGCGGCGGGATCGCTGGCGCATGCGCCAGGAAATCGCGCCAGAACTGGACGCGCATCTGATGGCGGAACTCCGAGATCTGCTCCAGTGAGCAGGAGTAGCTCTGGGTGGTGCCGATAAGATGCGTTTCAGGGAGGGTCACCATTTCATGCTGCGGCATGGTAAATTCGCCCAGACGCAGCGGCGGTCGCATACCGAAGGAGTTCCAGTCCGGCGAACGGCGGTAGAGCGCAGGCGTGAGCGTGAACTGCTTTTTAAACGCGCGCGTGAAGGTCTGCTGCGAATCGAAGCGATACTGCAGTGCGATATCCAGAATAGGCCGCGCGGTAAGGCGAAGCGCCACGGCGGATTTAGACAGCCGACGTGCACGGATATAGGCGCCGATGGCGTGCCCCGTGACATCTTTAAACATCCGTTGTAAATGCCACTTGGAATATCCCGCTTTTGCCGCCACGTTATCGAGTGACAAAGGCTGATCCAGGTGGCCTTCCAGCCAGGTAAGCAGATCGCGAATAATTCCAGCCTGATCCATATACTATCCTCATCCTTAAAACAGCAAGAGCCCTGCAAACAGGTTAGCGGATAATAGCATTTTTTGATGTTTTAGCATTGAGTGTTTTTTTTGCGCATAAATGCGTTTTATCGCCTGCAGGAGAGGTATATTTTCTAATCCTGTGATCCTGCTACCTTTTTCGCTTCGCTTGCTGAATAATGACGCAGTGCAATTTTAAAATATGGTAACAATATGAAATATAAGCTATTAATGGTCGCCGCCCTTCTTTTTAGCGCCGGACAGGCTGCACAGGCCGAGCAGATTGGCTCGGTAGATACGGTGTTTAAAGTGTTTGGTCCGGACCATAAAATCGTGGTCGAGGCCTTTGACGATCCGGATGTCAAAAATGTGACCTGCTACATCAGCCGGGCCAAGACGGGCGGTATCAAGGGTGGGTTAGGGCTGGCGGAAGATACCTCCGATGCGGCCATCTCCTGTCAGCAGGTGGGGCCGATTGAGCTGAGCGATAAGATCAAAAACGGCAAAACCGAGGGTGAGGTTGTCTTCCAGAAACGGACCTCGCTGGTATTCAAGAAACTGCAGGTTGTACGTTTCTATGACGCTAAGCGCAACACCTTAGCCTACCTGGCTTACTCAGATAAGGTGGTGGAAGGATCGCCGAAAAACGCGCTCAGCGCGGTACCCATAATGCCGTGGCATTAATCTGCAAAAGCGAGGCAGCAGCCAAAAAAAACGGCGCACTATGCGCCGTTTTTAACGTCTGCTTGCTGGATTATTCCTGCAAATCACCGCAGAAACGGTAGCCTTCACCGTGGATAGTGGCGATGATTTCCGGGGTATCCGGCGTGGATTCGAAGTGCTTACGAATACGACGAATGGTGACATCAACGGTACGGTCGTGCGGCTTAAGCTCACGGCCGGTCATTTTCTTCAGCAGCTCTGCGCGGGACTGAATTTTGCCCGGATTTTCGCAGAAGTGCAGCATGGCGCGGAACTCGCTGCGCGGCAGTTTGTACTGATCGCCATTCGGGCTCACCAGAGAACGGCTATTAATGTCCAGTTCCCAGCCGTTGAACTTGTAGCTCTCTACGCTACGGCGCTCTTCGCTGACCGTGCCCAGGTTCATGGTACGGGAAAGCAGGTTGCGTGCACGAATGGTCAGCTCGCGTGGATTAAAGGGTTTGGTGATGTAATCATCCGCGCCGATTTCCAGGCCGAGAATTTTATCCACTTCGTTGTCGCGACCAGTCAGGAACATTAAGGCCACGTTCGCCTGCTCACGCAGTTCGCGCGCCAGCAGAAGACCGTTTTTCCCGGGCAGGTTAATATCCATTATGACCAGGTTGATATCATTTTCAGAAAGGATTTGATGCATCTCTGCGCCATCGGTCGCTTCAAAGACATCGTAGCCTTCTGCTTCGAAAATGCTCTTCAACGTGTTGCGTGTTACCAACTCGTCTTCAACGATAAGAATGTGCGGGGTCTGCATGTTTGCTACCTAAATTGCCAACTAAATCGAAACAGGAAGTACAAAAGTCCCTGACCTGCCTGATACATGTCGCAAATTAACATGACCGGCGTAACGTGACTAAAGTACGTAATTGCGTTCTTGATGCACTTTCCATCAACGTCAACAACATCATTAGCTTGGTCGTGGGCACTTTCCCTCTGGACCCGACAGTGTCAAAAACGGCTGTCATCCTAACCATTTTAACAGCAACATAACAGGCTAAGTGACACCGGACACCCAATAAAACTACGCTTCGTTGACATATATCAAGTTCAATTGTAGCACGTTAACAGTCTGATGAAATCCTCGTAGCGGTTTGCTAGCCTTTGTCACAAATTTTCAATAAACCAACTAGTTGCGCAGATTAATAGATAAACGAAACGAATCCAATGCACAAGGGCTTTCAGAACGGGTAATATCATTGATAAACATAAGGATAACCCGCTTCCATTAACATAGTCTGTGGAAGTTTATTAAGGAAACAGTTTAGCTTTTTTAATTTGTTATGGAACGTTATTTCGGTGATTTCTGTTGCAATTTTGTAAATTCGCGCTGCGTAATATGTTGATGTGCATCACATTTTTATCTGCTAACTGTCTAAAAAGAGAACAAAAATGCATCTGTCTATCGTGCTGGTCGCACCGGCAAGAGCGGAAAATATCGGCGCCGCCGCACGCGCTATGAAGACCATGGGATTTACCGATCTGCGCATCGTCGCCAGCGAGGCACATCTTGAAGCCGGTGCCCGGCGGGTAGCGCACGGTTCGGGAGATATTATCGATAATATAAGCACTTACGATACGCTTGAGGCTGCGTTAGCGGATATTTCTTTCACCGTCGCTACCACCGCCCGCAGTCGGGCGAAGTTTCATTACTACGCCACGCCTGAAGAATTGCTGCCGATTCTGAAAGAGAAAAGCCAGTGGTTAACGAAAGCGGCAATTGTATTTGGCCGTGAAGATTCTGGTCTCACAAACGAAGAGCTGGCCCTCGCCGACGTGTTGACCGGCGTGCCTATGGTGGCGGATTATCCTTCCCTCAATTTAGGCCAGGCGGTGATGGTTTACTGCTATCAATTAGCATCCTTAATGCAAATTGCCCCTGTGACCCGGGCCGCAGCCGATGAAAACCAGCTGGCGGCGCTTCGGGCGCGTACCGAACGTCTGCTGTCGACCCTGGGGGTGGCTGACGACCAGAAAATGGTCGACTGGCTGCAGCAGCGAATCGGCCTGCTGGAGCAGCGAGACACCGCCATGCTGCACCAGTTGCTACACGATATTGAAAAAAAGCTGGCAGAGTAATGTTCTGTCATCACTTTTTGTTATGGTTAAAACATCCGGTTTGTGGGGCTGTTTCGGTTCGATCTGGAATGAAATAAAACCTCAGGCAGCGCGACGTGAAAAATGGCCGCGACGGGCTAAAAACAGAAATTCGTTGACTTAGCCGGCCGGATACTTTAACCGTATAGAGATACAGCACAGACAGATAATAATGACAGAGTACACAACATCCATGAAACGCATCAGCATCACCACCATTACTACAACCACCATCATTACCACCGGTAAGGATGCGGGCTGACGCGTACAGGAAAAACAGAAAAAAGCCCGCACCTGAACAGTGCGGGCTTTTTTTTCGGCTAAAGATTATGAGGTAATACCATGCGAGTGTTGAAGTTCGGCGGTACATCAGTGGCAAATGCAGAACGTTTTCTGCGGGTTGCCGATATCCTGGAAAGTAATGCCAGACAGGGGCAGGTAGCAACCGTGCTCTCTGCCCCGGCAAAGATTACCAACCACCTGGTGGCGATGATTGAAAAAACCATCGGGGGCCAGGATGCAGTTCCGAACATCAGCGACGCCGAACGTATTTTTGCCGATCTGCTGCAGGGGCTTGCCGATGCACAGCCCGGTTTCCCGCTTGCCCAGCTGAAAGCTGTCGTCGAGCAAGAGTTCGCCCAGATTAAACACGTTCTGCACGGTATCAGCCTGTTGGGGCAGTGCCCTGACAGCATCAACGCGGCGCTGATCTGCCGTGGCGAAAAACTCTCTATTGCTATTATGGCGGGCCTTTTGGAAGCGCGCGGCCATAACGTCACCGTGATCGATCCGGTGGAAAAACTGCTCGCCGTAGGCCATTACCTCGAATCTACCGTTGATATTGCCGAATCAACCCGTCGCATCGCGGCAGGGAAAATTCCTGCTGACCATATGATCCTGATGGCGGGCTTTACCGCCGGAAATGAAAAAGGCGAGCTGGTAGTGCTGGGCCGTAACGGCTCCGACTACTCCGCCGCCGTGCTGGCCGCCTGTCTGCGCGCCGACTGCTGTGAAATCTGGACCGACGTCGATGGCGTTTATACCTGCGACCCGCGCCAGGTGCCGGATGCACGTCTGCTGAAGTCGATGTCTTACCAGGAGGCGATGGAGCTCTCCTACTTTGGTGCCAAAGTGCTTCACCCGCGCACCATCTCGCCGATTGCCCAGTTCCAGATCCCCTGTCTGATTAAAAATACCGGTAACCCGCAGGCGCCGGGCACGCTGATTGGCGCCAGTAGCGATGAAGACGGCCTGCCGGTTAAGGGCATCTCCAATCTGAATAATATGGCGATGTTCAGCGTCTCCGG
>DKMV01000216.1:431-9967 GCA_002469605.1 Leclercia sp. UBA7405 | reverse complement strand
GCACGGTTAAACTTGCTCTGGTTAAAGTCGAAGCCGCCCACCAGCGCCAGCACCGCACCGTTGTGCGGATCGATAGAGACCAGGGCGGAGTTCACGTCCGGCACCTGGGCCAGCCACCAGCTATCGCCCACCTGACGCACCCAAATCTGCTGCCCGGCCTGCACGGCGTCGGTCACCCTGCGCGGGGTTGGTCCCTGCTGGGTGTCGGAACGGTACGGACGCGCCCAGCGTACCCCTTCCATACGCAGTGACACCGAGGTGCCATCGGCCAGCATCGCCGTGGCCTCCTGCGGATTGGCGCTGGTGACCACCGCCGCAACCAGCGGACCGTAGCCCGGCAAAGCTTTCAGCGAATCGGTAATCTTCTTGCTGTTCCAGGCCGTTTCACCCACCTTCCATAGCACGTTAGACGGGCCGCGATAGCCGTGGCGCATATCGTAATCCAGCACGTTGTTACGCACCGCCTGCTGGGCACCCTGCTGCACCCGGCGGTTAATGGTGGTGTAAACGCGATACCCATCTTCATAGGCCTGCTCGCCGTAGCGGGAGACCATCTCCTGGCGCACCATCTCGGTGAGATAGGGGGCGGAGAAGGCGATTTCCGGGGCATGGTAATTGGCATCAATCACCTCGCTGCGTGCCTGATCGTACTGGGTCTGGCTGATGTAGCCTTCGCTCAGCATACGCGACAACACCACGTTACGACGGGCGGTGGCGCGATCCAGCGAGTAGAGCGGGTTAAAGGTGGAGGGCGCTTTCGGCAGGCCGGCAATGGTCGCCATTTCGCTTAAGGTCAGCTGGTCGACGGACTTACCGAAATAGACGTGCGCCGCGGCGCCCACGCCGTAAGCGCGGTAGCCAAGGTAGATCTTATTCAGGTAGAGCTCGAGGATCTCATCTTTATTCAGCAGCTGCTCAATACGGATCGCGAGGAACACCTCTTTGATCTTACGTATCAGCGTCTTTTCAGGGCTGAGGAAGAAGTTACGCGCCAGCTGCTGGGTAATGGTACTCGCCCCCTGAGAAGCATGGCCGGAGAACAAGGCCACGCTTGCAGCACGGAAAATCCCCACCGGATCGACGCCGTGATGCTCATAAAAGCGGCTGTCTTCCGTGGCGATAAAGGCTTTCACCATTTCGGGCGGGATCTGATTCAGGGTCAGCGGGATACGACGCTTCTCGCCGTACTGGGCGATAAGTTCGCCATCGGCGCTAAAGACCTGCATGGGGATCTGGAGTCGCACATCGCGCAGCGCGGCAACATCAGGTAACTGGGGCTCTATATATTTGTACAAACCAAAAATCGAGCCTGCTCCAAGCAGAATGCAACAGACTGCAAGGATCAATAAATACTTTACGAACTTCACCGGAGATTTCCCATTAAGTTGGACCTGGGCAGTTTCTAAACAATCGCGCGGTAGTATAAAGGCAAGCCTGGATCATTGATATAGCCGTCATCCCTGAGGCTGATAAGGAGATCGTGAAACATGGCTTTCAAAACATGGCATACAGGCCTGCATATTCAACAGGATAGAATGCTGGCCGTTGCGCTGGTGCGCCAGAGGTCAGGATGGGAACTACGCCGCTGGTGGGCGATCCCGCTGGCGCCTGGCATCATCCGCGACGGGCAAATTCTCCAGCCTGAACGGCTGGCTAAAGATCTCAGGGAGTGGCGCAAAACGCTCCCGCACCATCACCACATTCATCTCGCCTTTCCGGCCATCCGCACCTTTCAGAAAACGCTGGCGCGTCCCGCCTTAACCCTGCGCGAGAGCGAACGGGCGGCGTGGATCGGCTCGGCGATAGGTCGGGAGCTGGAGATGGCGCCCGATGCACTGCGCTTCGATTACGTCGAGGACACCTTCAGCAGCGCCTTTCACGTTACCGCCGCGCAAAACAGAGAGATTGCTACCCTACTGGATCTGGCCGCGGCTTTGCGCCTGCGGCTGGCGGCCATCACCCCCGATGCCGGCGCGCTGGCGCACCTGCTGCCGCACGTGGCATTACCCGCCCAGTGCATAGCCTGGCGCGATACGAATCAGTGGCTATGGGCAATGCGCCACCAGTGGGGCAGGCGCGCTCTGAAAGAGGCGGATACGCCCGAACAGCTGGCCGCGCTGCTGGCACTGCGCCCGGAGGAGATCGCCTGGTGCGAAGCGGGGCAGTTCGACCCCTGGGGCACGCTCGCCTTCTGCCAGCCACCGCTGCCTGAAGATGGCCCGGCCTTCAGCGTCGCGCTTGCGCTGGCTATGGGCGGGCGCGAGCTATGAGAGCGGC
Source organism: Leclercia sp. UBA7405 (assembly GCA_002469605.1). GTDB lineage: Bacteria > Pseudomonadota > Gammaproteobacteria > Enterobacterales > Enterobacteriaceae > Enterobacter. The sequence continues at coordinate 7,690 of DKMV01000216.1, read as the reverse complement.
TAACCTCCTGCCATGGCGCCAGGACCAGCAGCGCCGCTGTCTACGCCTCTGGGGGCTGCTGTATTGCGCCTCCCTGTCGCTGGTGCTCTGCCTGGCGCTGAATGAGCGGGCGCAGCATCGCGTTACGCAAAAAGAGATACGTCAGTGGCACGATAGCGACCAGGCGCTACGCCAGGCTATTGAGCGGCGCAAAAAAGAGTGGCTGGCACTGCGGCTCCAGCGTCAGCAGCAGGCGCTATGGGAGCAGCAAAAAGCGGCGACCCGCGCCTGGCAGCCCCTGCTGACGGCGCTGGCCGATGCCCTTCCGGCCCGGGCGTGGCTGACCCGGCTGCGCTTTCAGCAGTCCGTTCTTTATCTCTCGGGGTGCGCCGCCACCCCCGGCGCCCTGAGTGGGGTGGAAAAGTCCCTGAAATTGCTCCCCGGCTTCACCCTGAAGCCCGCAGGCGAGATGCGCCTGGCCTCCCCGGGGTGCTGGGAATTTAACTATGCCCTGGCCCAACAGGAGGCCTTTGATGCCGAACCTTCCTGAACGCTGGTGCGCCCTCACGCCGCGCTGGCGGGTTCTCTGCTGGCTTGCCAGTACGCTCCTGCTGCTGCTGGGGTGGTTTGTCCTTGTGTACCATCCTGCCCGGCAGCAGCTGGTCGCGCTTGAAGCGCAATGCTCGCAGGCATCAGCGTTTAACGCGGCGCTGTGGGCTGCGGCCAGAAAGGCGACCCCCTCTGCAACGGAGGAGGCGCCACAGCCCGCTGTCGCCTTCACGCCGCTGGCGTTTAACCATATGGAGATGCGGCTGGTGCGCTGGCAGCCCGTCAGCGGCGGTGGGGAGCTTATCCTCAAGGCTGCCTGGGGGCGCATCCCTGCGCTTTTTACCGCCCTTGCCCGGCACGATGTGGCGGTGAGGCAATTTAGCGTTGAACCCCAGCAGAGTGGCTTACAGGTCGTATTGCAGCTGGAGCGTCGGGATGGGGGTTAAGGCTATCGGCTGGATACTTATCTGTCTGCCCGCCCTGACGGGGATGCGCGATCCGTTCCAGCCTCCGGATATGCGCTGCCCCGACGGGAAAGAGGGCCAGTGGCGCTACGCCGGAATGGTTCAGGGGCCAACAACGCTGGGTATGGTTCAGGATGAGAACGCCCGCTGGCTGCGTGTGCGGGTGGGAGATAACCTGCCGACCGGCTGGCGGGTTGCGGCAGTCAATAAGCAAGAGATGGTCATTGATGCCCTGGCGGAGTGCGAGCCGCGGCTATGGCGATGGCCACGAGAAGGAGCGAAAAAATGAAAAAAGGAGTGCTTTTTCTGTTGCTCGTCGGCAGCCCCTGGCTTGCCGCTGAGCCCGCGGCCATTAATCTGGTGGTGGATGAGGTGCCGGTTGCGCAGGTCTTGCAGGCGCTGGCGGAGCAGGAGAACCGCAATATGATTATCTCCCCCGAGGTAAGCGGCAATGTCTCTTTGCGCCTCACGGGGGTGCCCTGGCAACAGGCGATCCAGACGGTTGTCACCAGTGCCGGGCTGGTGCTACGCGAGGAGAAGGGCATCTATTATGTTCATACCGCCGCCTGGCAACAAAAACAGCAGGCCGGGAGAGAGGCCGAGCGCAACAAGCGTGCCCTGAACCTCCCGCTGGAAGCCCGCAGTATTGCGCTCTCCTATGCGGATGCCGGCGATCTGCAGCCGGCGGCGGAGAAGCTGCTGAGCAGCAGGGGCAGCCTGGCGGTGGATAAGCGCACCAACCGGCTGCTTGTACGGGATAGCCGGGCGGTGCTGACGGCGCTTCAGCAGTGGGTGGAACAGATGGATCTGCCGGTGGCGCAGGTTGAGCTGGCGGCACATATCGTCACCATGAGCGAGAAGAGCCTGCGTGAATTGGGGGTGAAGTGGAATCTGGCCGAGGGGCAGCAGAGCGGTAAGCCGGGGCAGATTGCCACGCTTGGCAGCGAGCTTGCCGTCGCCGGTGCCGCCGGGCAGATAGGCTTTAATATCGGGCGGATTAACGGCCGCCTGCTGGATATCGAGCTCTCTGCCCTGGAGCGTAAACAGCAGCTGGAGATTATCGCCAGCCCACGTCTGCTGGCGTCGCATATGCAGCCGGCCAGCATCAAGCAGGGGAGTGAGATCCCCTATCAGGTCTCAAGCGGCGAGAGCGGGGCGACCTCCGTTGAGTTCAAAGAGGCGGTGCTGGGTATGGAAGTCACCCCCGTGGTGCTGGCAAACGGGCGGGTACGGCTGAAGTTGCGGATCAGTGAGAATACCCCCGGCCAGGTTCTGCAGCAGGCGGATGGCGAGACGCTGGCCATAGATAAGCAGGAGATTGAAACGCAGGTTGAGGTTAAAAGCGGTGAAACGCTGGCTTTAGGCGGAATTTTTTCGCAAAAACATAAAACCGCCAGCCAGGGGGTTCCCGGCCTGAGAAGTATTCCGCTGCTGGGCCATCTTTTTCGCCACGACGGAAAAGATAACGAGCGCCGCGAGTTAGTGGTTTTTATCACGCCACGCCTGGTTGCATCGCACTAAAGGGGGATCGATCCTCTCTGTGATTTTGCATTCAGTTTGTTGCAGATGTTTGACGTGGGGCATGAATTAGCATACAAGGAGTACCGATTTGAGAGTCAGCTTGTCCGGTCTTGCGCCATAACGCCTTAAGCTTCTGGTCTGGTAATTTAATCTGTTGCCAAACAGCCGGGAGTACTGAGATAATTTTTAGTCTGACTCTCGCTCTATCGCATATGAGGTTTCAGTTCATGTCCTGTTACGCCAGGTGTCGGCGTAAGCGGGTTTACCATTAACGAATAGTCTTAGTAGTACCGAAAAAATGGCAGAGAAACGCAATATCTTTCTGGTTGGGCCTATGGGTGCCGGCAAAAGCACTATTGGGCGCCAGTTAGCTCAACAACTCAATATGGAATTTTACGATTCTGATCAAGAGATTGAGAAACGAACCGGAGCTGATGTGGGCTGGGTCTTCGATGTAGAAGGCGAAGAAGGTTTCCGTGACCGTGAAGAAAAAGTGATCAATGAACTTACGGAAAAACAGGGCATCGTGCTGGCGACAGGCGGCGGTTCTGTGAAATCACGCGAGACCCGTAACCGTCTCTCCGCCCGTGGTGTCGTGGTTTATCTTGAGACGACTATCGAAAAACAGCTGGCACGCACGCAGCGCGATAAAAAGCGCCCACTGCTGCAGGTCGAAACGCCTCCGCGTGAAGTTCTTGAAGCACTGGCTGGTGAACGCAATCCGCTGTACGAAGAGATTGCCGACGTTACCATTCGCACAGACGATCAGAGCGCTAAAGTGGTCGCAAACCAGATTATTCATATGCTGGAAAGCAACTGATTCTGGCTAAATACACACTCGCCTGCGGGTATTAGCATTTAAGGTGGATGTCGCGTCATGGAGAGGATCACCGTTACTCTCGGGGAACGTAGTTACCCCATCACCATCGCGGCTGGCTTGTTTAACGATCCAGCTTCCTTCTTGCCGTTAAAAGCGGGTGACCAGGCGATGCTGGTCACCAATGAAACGCTGGCGCCGCTTTACCTTGATAATGTCCGCCGCCTTCTTGAAAGCGCGGGTGTGAAAGTCGACAGCGTCATCCTGCCGGATGGCGAGCAGTACAAAAGCCTGGCGGTGCTCGATACCGTCTTTACCGCGTTGCTGCAAAAACCGCACGGTCGTGATACGACGCTGGTTGCCCTCGGGGGCGGCGTTGTAGGCGATCTGACCGGTTTTGCCGCAGCAAGTTACCAGCGCGGTGTGCGTTTTATCCAGGTTCCTACCACCTTGCTGTCACAGGTGGACTCTTCCGTAGGCGGCAAAACGGCCGTTAACCATCCGCTTGGCAAAAACATGATTGGCGCTTTCTACCAGCCCGCTTCGGTGGTGGTGGATCTCGACTGTCTGCAAACCCTGCCGGCGCGTGAACTGGCCTCCGGCCTTGCGGAAGTGATCAAATACGGCATCATTCTCGACGGCGCGTTCTTTAGCTGGCTTGAAGAGAACATGGATGCGCTGCTACGCCTCGATGGTAAAGCGATGGCGTACTGTATTCGCCGTTGCTGTGAGCTGAAGGCAGAAGTCGTGGCCGCAGACGAGCGTGAAACCGGCTTACGTGCTTTACTAAATCTGGGGCACACTTACGGCCACGCTATTGAGGCCGAAATGGGCTACGGGAACTGGCTGCACGGCGAAGCGGTGGCAGCGGGGATGGTCATGGCAGCCCGCACCTCTGAACGCCTTGGACAGTTCACCTCAGAAGAGACGCAACGCATTATCACGCTGCTGACGCGTGCCGGCCTGCCGGTGAGCGGGCCGCAGGAGATGTCAGCCGAGGCTTATCTGCCTCATATGATGCGTGATAAAAAAGTATTGGCCGGCGAGATGCGCCTGGTGCTCCCGCTGGCAATAGGGAAGAGTGAAGTACGCGGCGGAGTGCCGCACGATGTCGTTCTTGGCGCCATTGCTGATTGCCAGCAGGCGTAACAACTAGAAAGGTCCGGCTACCGTTAAACGTAGCCATTTTGCTTCAGGTGATATGCATTGGTAAGCAGTCGCCGTTGAGTGGGGTGTTAAATGGATGAATTCAAACCAGAAGACGAGCTGAAACCCGATCCCAGCGATCGTCGTACTGGTCGTACTCGTCAATCTTCAGAGCGTGATGACGATCCGCAGATTAATTTTGATGACGTTGATCTGGATGGCGACGATCGACGCCCGTCCCGAACCCGCAATGTTCGCGATGAGCCTGAAGAAGAGTTTGAGTCTGATGAAGAGTCATTGGATGAAGCGCCCGTAGAGCGCCGCCCGCGTAAACGTAAAAAAGCCGCAGCCAAACCCGCCTCCCGTCAGTATGTGATGATGGGCCTTGGCGTACTGGTGCTGCTGCTCCTGATTATTGGCGTTGGCTCCGCGCTTAAAGCGCCGTCTGCGCCAGCCACCAGCCAGAGCGCCAGCGCGGAAAAGAGCATCGATCTCTCCGGTAACGCTGCCGATCAGGCAAATGGCACCCAGCCTGCGCCGGGCACCACCTCCGCAGAACAGACCGCAGGTAATACCCAGCAGGAGATCTCCCTGCCGCCGGTCGCCTCCACGCCAACTCAGGGTCAGGCTCCCGCCGCGCCTGAAGGCCAGCAGCGTGTCGAAGTGCAGGGCGACCTGAACAATGCCCTGACCCAGCCGCAGGGCCAGACGCAGGTAGACAACGTGGTTAACTCCACGCTGCCAACCGAACCGGCAACCGTGGCCCCGATTCGCGGTGCCAATGGTCAGCCCGTCGCGGCGGCCGAAACCGCACCGCGCCAGACGCACAACGCGCCACGTCAGGAACGCAAGCAGGTGGTGATTGAGCCGAAGCGTGAAACCAAACCTCAGAGCGTTGCGAAAGCCGCAGAGCCGAAACCGGCCACGCAGCCGAAGCGTAGCGAGCCGGCCGCCAGCGCACCGGTGAAAGCCCCGGCTACCAACACCCCGACCGCGCCAAAAGCTACCGCGAGCACCCCGGCTCCTGCCGCAACGTCGGCACCGGCAGCAACGGCGTCCGCACCGGCTGCCAGCAGCGCGGGTAAATCGTCCGGTAACGTGGGTTCGCTGAAGTCTGCACCGTCCAGCCACTACACGCTGCAGCTGAGTAGTTCATCGAACTACGACAACCTGAACGGCTGGGCCAAAAAGTCGAATCTGAAGAACTACGTGGTTTACCAGACTACCCGTAACGGTCAGCCCTGGTATGTGCTGGTCAGCGGCGTCTATGCCTCGAAAGATGAAGCGAAACGCGCGGTCTCCACGCTGCCCGCCGACGTTCAGGCAAAAAACCCATGGGCCAAGCCGATCCGTCAGGTTCAGTCCGATTTAAAATAATCTGTGAAGCGCAGGATGCTGTCGGAGCTTTCTCCACAGCCGGAGAAGGTGTAATCAGTTAGTCAGCATGAAAAAAAATCGCGCTTTTCTGAAATGGGCAGGGGGAAAATTCCCCCTGCTTGAAGATATCAAAAAACACCTGCCTGAAGGCGAGTGTCTTATCGAGCCCTTTGTCGGCGCTGGATCGGTATTTCTGAATACCGATTTTTCTCGTTATATCCTCGCGGATATCAACAGCGATTTAATCAGTCTCTATAACATTGTGAAAACGCGTACCGATGAGTACGTCGAAGAGGCGCGTAAGCTGTTTACGCCCGAGAACAACAATCCGGATATCTACTACCAGTTCCGCACCGAATTTAACCAGAGCGCGGATCCGTTTCGTCGCGCGCTGCTGTTCCTCTATCTCAACCGCCACGGCTATAACGGCCTGTGCCGGTATAACCTGCGCGGCGAATTTAACGTGCCTTTTGGCCGCTATAAGCGTCCTTATTTCCCGCAGGCCGAGCTGTATCACTTTGCTGAAAAAGCGCAGAACGCAGAGTTCCACTGCCTCTCCTATGAAGAGTGCATGGATCGGGCGGACGTGAATTCGGTGGTCTACTGCGACCCGCCGTACGCCCCTCTCTCTGCCACGGCGAATTTTACCGCCTACCATACCAACAGCTTTAGCCCCGCCGAGCAGGCGCGTCTGGCTGAGTTGGCAGAAAAACTGGTCAGCAAAAGCATACCGGTGCTAATTTCGAATCACGACACGCCTGATACTCGCGAATGGTACAAAGCGGCGAAGCACTTTCAGGTTAAGGTACGCCGCAGCATAAGCAGCAATGGCGGCACGCGTAAAAAGGTGGACGAACTGCTGGCGCTCTATCGCCCCTGAGCCGTTTCGCCCGCCGTTAAACACTTTCAAGGAGATGCGGATGAAACAGTATTTGATTGCTCCCTCAATTCTGTCGGCCGATTTCGCCCGCCTGGGTGAAGACACTGCGAATGCACTGGCAGCCGGCGCGGATGTGGTCCATTTCGACGTTATGGACAACCACTATGTGCCCAATCTGACCATCGGGCCGATGGTGCTGAAAGCGCTGCGCAATTACGGCATTACCGCCCCGATTGACGTCCATCTGATGGTGAAGCCGGTTGACCGCATCGTGCCGGATTTCGCCGAAGCGGGCGCCAGCATTATTACTTTCCATCCGGAAGCCTCCGAGCACGTTGACCGTACCCTGCAGCTGATCAAAGAGCATGGCTGTAAAGCCGGGCTGGTGTTCAACCCCGCCACGCCGCTCAGCTATCTCGACTATGTGATGGATAAGCTGGACGTGATCCTGCTGATGTCCGTGAACCCAGGCTTTGGCGGCCAGTCTTTCATTCCGCACACCCTGGATAAGCTGCGCGAAGTGCGC
>DKMV01000216.1:0-166 GCA_002469605.1 Leclercia sp. UBA7405 | reverse complement strand
GCGCCGTCGTATTGATGCCTCCGGGTATGATATCCGCCTTGAGGTGGACGGCGGCGTGAAGGCCAGCAACATCGGTGAAATCGCCGCGGCGGGTGCCGACATGTTTGTCGCCGGTTCCGCCATTTTTGGCCAGCCGGACTACCGGAAAGTGATTGATGAAATGCGT
>DKMV01000189.1:670-6997 GCA_002469605.1 Leclercia sp. UBA7405 | reverse complement strand
ACGTGTTCACTCTTTGAGACTTGGTATTCATTTAGCGTCCTGCAACGTTAAGAATCCATGTCTTCGACTGCCCACACAGATTGTCTGATAAATTGTTAAAGAGCAGTTGCAACGCGGCTTTCAGCTCACCGTTGCGAGGTCCCGTATATTACGTTTTCCTCATCCAGAGTCAAGCGTTTATTTTCGCTTTTCTCTGTCGGCATTCTTCAGTGATATTCACCGTTGAAGCCTTCTGACCCGGCGGCTTGCTTGCCGTTGTTCCGTGTCAGTGGAGGCGCATTATAGGGAGTTCTGAGACGTTGACAACCCCTCTTTTAAAAAAAACGTTCAACCGTCTCTTTTTTGCTCAAAAGCGTGCTGCAACGCTAGTTTTTCAAGCGTTTCGAAGCCGTAACGCTGTAAAACGGGTAAAAGTTGCTCAGTTTCAGGCGTCAGTGCCATGCAATAAGCAACATTCGCATCGGCAGATTTTGCATTCGGAGCTTCATTTTCCAGTAACCATGCTGTTCGGCGCGCAATCGCGGCACCAGAATCCACCAGGCGCGTACCTTCCGGCAGGACGGCAAGCAGCTCTTCCTGTAATAGAGGGAAGTGCGTGCAGCCCAGCACAACCGTATCCGGCGGCTCAGGCATACGCAGCCATGGACGCAGAATGCGGCGCAACTCCTCCAGCGGTACGGACTTGCCGTGCAGTTTTGCCTCTGCCAGCTCCACCAGCTCTGCGGAACCAAGCATGGCAATCTCGCACTCATTCGCAAAGCGTTCGATCAGCTCACGGGTATAAGGACGCTTTACCGTGCCGCGCGTAGCAAGCAGGCCAACCACGCCGTTTGCCGTCAGACGCGCCGCGGGCTTGATTGCCGGTACTACGCCGACCACCGGGAAGGGGAACTTGTCGCGCAGGGCAGGAAGAGAAACGGTGCTTGCCGTATTACAGTCAATAATCGCCAGCGCCAGGGGGTAGCGCTGCTGCACCGCCGTTACGATCTCTACTACGCGCTCAACGATAAACTCCTCGCTTTTTTCGCCATAGGGAAAAGCGACGTTATCGAAGGCGTAGATATAGTGGAGGTCCGGCAGGAGATGCCGGACCTCATCATAGACCGAAAGCCCACCGACGCCGGAGTCAAACACCAGCACAGTAGGCCGTGGATCAGAAGGTGTAGCTGCCAGACAAGGTGTATTCCCGTCCTGCAGTTTGGTAGCCATAAACTGTCTCGTAATCTTTATCGAACAGGTTAGCTATTTTACCACGAACTGTAAGGTGAGAGGTGACGGGATATGAAACTGCTACGTCCCACAGACTGATGCCGCCCATTTTCACCTTCTGAGACGGATAGGTGCCGAAATCGGTGTCATAGCGCGTTCCCAGATAGTGGTAGGTCAGGCTCCAGTCGAAATCATAGAGTTGCGTATCGAGCTGATATTTCACCTGCTGCTTAGCACGACGAGGCAACAGTTCGTCCGTCTCCGCATTGCGGGCATCCACATAGTCATAACCGACCGTGTGCACCACCGGCCCCGTATCAAAGGATGCCGTGGCTTCAACACCCTTAATGCGGGCTTTGCCGACGTTGTAATACGCCTGAAGGTTGTTATTAAAGTCGATCAGGTTATCAACGTCGTTACGATAAGCCGACACCCGCCAGCTTATGCCCGACGTCAGACCTTCGAAGGCGCCTTCCCACTGCTTGCTCTCTTCCGGATCAAGATGGTCGTTGCCGTAGAAGCCGTAGAGCTGCCCCAGATTAGGCGCTTTATAAGCCGTGCCATAAGAGGCAATGAAGCGATAACCTTCAATAAACTCCCAAGCCGCACTGCTCTGCCAGGTTCCATGACGCCCAAACTGGGAGTTATCGTCGCTTCGGGCCGCGCCTTCGAGGGTGAAATCGCCAAACTTTTGCAACGCCGTCAGGTACACGCCGGTGTTACGCAGGTCGTAGCCGTTCGTCACATAGTTAGTGCCGGGCTCGGTGCTCTGCTTTTGCCAGTCGACACCCGCGCCGATATTGCCATGGCCGACATCGACAGAGTTACTCCACTGGACGTTGTACTGTTTGATCTCATCCAGCGTAGCCGTCGAGTCATAACGACCGAGATGCGGATCGTAGTTGTAGTCCTTGCTGTGGCTATAGCTGGAGAGCAGCTGCGAGTGGAAGATATCGTTGTTGAAGCGCAGCCCGGCATCCCAGGTCTGGCTATATAGCTGACGGGTATCAACCAGCGCGTATGGACTGTAATAAGCGTCATAGGCAGTGCGGTTGCTGTAGCCATAGCCGCGAACGAAGCCGCTCCATTGATCAGAGAACGCATGTTCCAGCGCGCCGTAGAGGGTTTTATTCATGTAGCCGTCGCGATCGGTTTGGGGAACGCCGCCGTTGTTGCCGTCCGCCACCACGTCAAAACCTTTGGTATAGGTGTAATCGCCCGCCAGGGTCACGCGCGTGCTGTCGCCGAGCGTTTGCTGAGTGCTTCCGCCATAATTCTGGTAGCCGTGCGATCCCACTCCGGCGTTTAACGTGGTGCCATCTTTTGCACGCGTCGTAATAATGTTGACCACGCCGCCAATCGCGTCGGAGCCGTATACCGCAGAACGCGGCCCGCGGATATATTCGATGCGCTGCACCAGGGCAATCGGGAACTGGCTAATGTCGGATGAGCCCGTCACTCCCGCCTGGTTAAGACGGATCCCGTCGACAAGAATAAGGACATGACTGGAGTTGGTCCCACGAATAAAGAGTGAAGAGAGCTGCCCCATTCCTCCGCTTTGCGCAGTGTCTACACCAGGTAGGCGGCGCATCACATCCAGCACGGTTGTCGATTGCCAGCGATCGATATCTTCACGCGTCACTATGGACGTTGGCGCTAAGACGGTATTTGCCGGCTGCGCAAAACGGTTTGCTGTCACCACCAACGAGTCGGCGCTATCCTGCGCCCAGCCCGAAAATGCCGTGACGGCCAGGGCCGTACACAGCGATACTTTTTTAATCATTGTTAAAGCATCCACAATATAAGAAGGATGCCGCAGGCCTCATCCATAGCACGCGATGATGAAACCAAATGCGACGTGATTCCGGCAGGTCTTCGGGCTGGGTGGCGTTTTGTGGATGAAGACTTCCCGCTCCCCTCCAACTTCAGATTGCCTGATGCAACCTGAGGATGGGGTATAAATAGCAGTGTCTACCGCGTTCATCCCGCCAGTCTTTACCGCTGCGCGTCAGCTCCAGATTTGCACTGGATTCCCTTTTCACTCTTTGAGACCGGAAACGGAATGCTACAGTTAGACACATATAGATGTCCAGATAGCTATTAGCCATTAAATCTGGACATCCCCTGCACAATCCCTACAATCCCCGCGTAATTCTTTATCACTCAGGAAGCATCATGACCCCCGAACACCTCCCGACAGAACAGTATGACGCACAGCTGGCAGAGAAGGTCGTCCGTCTGCAAAGTATGATGACGCCTTTTGCTGCGCCGGTTCCCGAGGTGTTTCGCTCGCCGGTCAGCCACTACCGCATGCGTGCCGAGTTCCGCATCTGGCATGACGGCGATGACCTGTACCACATCATTTTCGACCAGCAGACTAAATCCCGTATCCGGGTAAATAGCTTCCCGGCGGCCAGCGAATTAATTAATCAATTAATGACGCTGATAATTAAAGGGGTACGCAATAATCCGCTGCTGCGCCATAAGCTGTTCCAGATTGACTACCTGACTACGCAGAGCAACCAGGCCATCGTCTCGCTGCTGTATCACAAAGCGCTCAACGACGAATGGCGTCAGGAAGCCGAAGCGCTGCGCGATGCGCTGCGAGCACAAAACATTAATGTGCAGCTGATTGGCCGCGCCACCAAGACCAAAATCATGCTCGATCGGGATTACGTGGATGAGCGCCTGCCGGTGGCGGGAAAAGAGATGATCTATCGCCAGGTGGAGAATAGCTTTACCCAGCCGAACGCGGCGATGAACGTGCAAATGCTGGAGTGGGCGCTGAATGCCACCAAAGACTCGACGGGTGATTTACTGGAGCTGTACTGCGGTAACGGTAACTTCTCGCTGGCGCTGGCGCGTAACTTTGATCGCGTGCTGGCAACGGAAATTGCTAAACCCTCGGTAGCGGCGGCGCAGTACAACATTGCGGCCAACCATATTGATAACGTACAGATCATCCGCATGGCGGCAGAAGAGTTCACCCAGGCGATGAACGGCGTGCGCGAGTTTAACCGCCTGCAGGGGATCGATCTGAAAAGCTACCAGTGCGAGACGATTTTCGTCGACCCACCGCGTAGCGGGCTGGACAGCGAAACGGAGAAGATGGTGCAGGCCTATCCGCGTATTCTGTATATCTCCTGCAACCCGGAAACCTTATGCAAGAATCTGGAAACATTAAGCCAGACGCACAAGGTTGAACGTCTGGCGCTGTTCGATCAGTTCCCGTACACGCACCATATGGAGTGCGGCGTCCTGCTCACGGCGAAGTAAGCTTTACTCCGGCAGCTGCTGCTTGCGGTTACGCATTTTGATGCCGATCCAGAACACCAGCGCGACGGAGAGAACGGCCGGCAGGAAGTTGGAACCGATATCCGGATACTCTGCGCGCACCACGGTGCTATAGAGCAAAACACCCAGCACGAAGAAGGCAGCCGACAGCGCCGGCAGGCCAACCGGCATGGTGCGGTTCTGATAACGCTGATGCAGACAGTACACCGTCAGCACCAGCGCAATAATCGGGAAAATCGAAAACGGCACAATGGAGCTGAAAACAGCTGCAAACGTGCCGTTAATTGATAAGCCAGCGATCAACGCCAGCAACAACGTACCTTTATCCTGCCCAGACTGTTTCATTACTCACCCTTCATCGATTTGATGTGCCAACTTCTCTTGTTCACGCCGATACCAGTAGTAAGCGCCTTTAGAGATCATCCGCAGCTGTAATACCAGCCGCTCTTCAAGCTGCTTGCGTTGTTCAATGCCCACGTCCAGCGCTTCGGCGCCCGCGCTGAAAACAATGGTCACCATCGCCTCGGCCTGCGCTTCGGTGAAGGCGCGTGGCATATGGTTTTCGAGTTCGAGATAGTCGGCAAGTTCCGCAATAAAATGCTGTATTTCGCGCGCCACGGCGGCACGGAAAGCCGCAGAAGTTCCCGAACGTTCCCGCAGCAGCAAACGAAACGCATTGGGGTTGTTGCCGATAAATTCCATAAAGGTGGAGACCGACGTGCGGATCACGCTGCCGCCTTTAGCGATACGCTGGCGGGCCTGGCGCATAAGCTGGCGCAGCATTAGCCCGCTCTCGTCCACCATGGTCAGGCCCAGTTCATCCACATCACGAAAATGACGATAAAAGGACGTTGGCGCAATCCCGGCCTCGCGTGCGACTTCGCGCAGGCTTAAACTGGCAAAACTGCGCTCGGCACTCAGCTGACTGAATGCGGCTTCCACCAGCGAACGCCGGGTTTTCTCTTTTTGTTGTGCTCTAACGCCCATCACGATAATTGAATCCTTCCAAAGGCCTGCTGGCACTATACCAGAGAATAAAATTAATCGGTTTACCTGGCTTTGTGAATGATTGTTTACGCGGGGTTTCTGCTTCGCTGCCTGAAAAAAGCACAACGATAATTGGGTTATCCGGGCAATGATGTTATGATTATGTTGCTTTTATGTATAAGAACAGGTAAGCCTTACCATGCCACACACCTACGATTACGACGCAATAGTTATTGGTTCCGGCCCTGGCGGCGAAGGCGCTGCAATGGGTCTGGTAAAACAGGGAGCCAGGGTAGCGGTGATAGAGCGCTACCATAATGTTGGCGGTGGTTGCACCCACTGGGGCACTATCCCTTCTAAAGCCCTCCGCCACGCCGTTAGCCGCATCATTGAATTTAACCAGAATCCTCTTTACAGCGATCACTCCCGACTTCTCCGCTCCTCTTTTGCCGACATCCTTAACCATGCTGATAACGTTATTAATCAGCAGACGCGGATGCGGCAGGGATTTTACGAGCGTAACCACTGTGAGATCCTGCAGGGCAACGCCCATTTCGTTGATCAGCACACCCTGGCGCTGGAGTGCCATGACGGCACCGTCGAGACCATCACCGCAGAGAAGTTTGTTATCGCCTGCGGATCTCGCCCCTACCGGCCAGCAGACGTGGACTTTTCCCACCCGCGCGTTTATGACAGCGACTCCATCCTCAGTCTGCATCACGAACCTCGCCATGTAATCATCTATGGCGCAGGGGTAATCGGCTGCGAATATGCGTCGATCTTCCGGGGTATGGATGTAAAAGTTGACCTGATTAACACCCGCGATCGCCTGCTGGC
>DKMV01000189.1:0-474 GCA_002469605.1 Leclercia sp. UBA7405 | reverse complement strand
CGCCACAACGAAGAGTACGAGAAAATCGAAGGCTGCGATGACGGCGTCATCATGCACCTGAAGTCCGGTAAAAAGCTGAAGGCCGACTGCCTGCTCTATGCCAACGGCCGGACGGGGAATACCGATTCGCTGGCGCTGGAAAATATCGGCCTCGAAACCGACAGCCGTGGTCAGCTGAAAGTGAACAGCCTCTACCAGACCGCGCTGCCGCACATCTATGCGGTGGGGGATGTGATTGGTTATCCAAGCCTGGCTTCTGCGGCTTACGATCAGGGCCGCATTGCGGCGCAGGCGCTGGTAAAAGGTGAAGCAACGGCCCATCTGATCGAGGATATCCCGACCGGTATTTATACCATTCCGGAGATCAGCTCAGTCGGTAAAACCGAACAGCAGCTAACCGCAATGAAGGTGCCTTACGAGGTAGGTCGTGCGCAGTTTAAACACCTGGCGCGAGCGCAGATTGTGGGGATGAGC
>DKMV01000203.1:10062-10507 GCA_002469605.1 Leclercia sp. UBA7405 | reverse complement strand
CTGGACGCAGCACTCGGTAGGTGCGCAGAACATTCGTACCATGGCGATGATCCAGCTGCTGCTCGGCAATATGGGGATGGCCGGTGGCGGCGTGAACGCCCTGCGCGGTCACTCTAACATTCAGGGGCTGACCGACTTAGGCCTGCTCTCCACCAGCCTGCCGGGCTACCTGACGCTGCCGTCAGAAAAACAGACGGATATGCAAAGCTGGCTGGCGGCGAATACGCCAAAAGCGACCCTGCCGGACCAGGTGAACTACTGGAGCAACTATCCGAAGTTTGCCGTCAGCCTGATGAAGGCCTTCTACGGCGATGCGGCGCAAAAAGAGAACGACTGGGGCTTTGAGTGGCTGCCGAAGTGGGACCAGGCTTACGACGTCATCAAGTATTTCAACATGATGGAGAAGGGCAAAGTTACCGGCTATATCTGCCAGGGCTTTAACCCG
>DKMV01000203.1:0-9866 GCA_002469605.1 Leclercia sp. UBA7405 | reverse complement strand
CTTCTGGCAGAACCACGGCGAATCGAACGATGTCGATCCGGCCGCTATTCAGACCGAAGTGTTCCGTCTGCCGTCCACCTGCTTTGCCGAAGAGGATGGCTCCATCGCTAACTCCGGCCGCTGGCTGCAGTGGCACTGGAAAGGGCAGGATGCGCCGGGCGAAGCGCGTAACGACGGCGAGATCCTGGCCGGGATCTACCATCGCCTGCGCGACATGTACCGCAATGAAGGCGGCAAAGGCGCCGAACCGCTGCTGAAAATGCGCTGGGATTACAAGCAGCCGGACCAGCCGGAATCGGAAGAGGTGGCCAAAGAGAACAACGGCTACGCGCTTGAAGATCTCTATGACGCCAGCGGTAATCTGGTGGCGAAGAAGGGGCAGCTGCTGAGCAGCTTTGCGCAGCTGCGCGATGACGGCTCCACCGCCTCCTCATGCTGGATCTACACCGGCAGCTGGACGGAGCAGGGCAACCAGATGGCTAACCGCGATAACGCCGACCCGTCCGGGCTTGGCAATACCCTGGGCTGGGCCTGGGCGTGGCCGCTTAACCGTCGCGTGCTCTATAACCGCGCTTCGGCGGATATCAACGGCAAGCCGTGGGATCCAAAACGGATGTTGATCCAGTGGAACGGTTCGAAGTGGGCGGGGAACGACATCCCGGACTTCAACACCGCCGCGCCGGGCAGCAATACCGGGCCGTTTATCATGCAGCCGGAAGGGCTGGGACGTCTGTTCGCCATCGACAAGCTGGCGGAAGGGCCATTCCCGGAACACTACGAGCCAATGGAGACGCCGCTTGGCACCAACCCGCTGCACCCGAACGTGGTCTCAAGCCCGGTGGTGCGTATCTACGACGAGGACGTGCAGCGTTTAGGCAAAAAAGACAAGTTCCCGTACGTGGGGACCACCTATCGCCTGACCGAGCATTTCCACACATGGACCAAGCATGCGCGGCTTAACGCCATCGCCCAGCCGGAACAGTTTGTGGAGATCAGCGAAAACCTGGCGAAGGCGAAGGGCATTGCCAACGGCGATCGCGTGAAGGTGAGCAGCAAGCGCGGCTTTATTCGCGCGGTGGCGGTGGTGACTCGTCGTCTGCAAACCCTGAACGTGCATGGCCAGCAGGTGGAAACCGTTGGTATCCCGCTGCACTGGGGCTTTGAAGGGGTGGCGCAGAAGGGCTATATCGCCAATACCCTGACGCCTAACGTCGGCGATTCCAACTCGCAAACGCCGGAGTACAAAGCGTTTCTGGTTAACATCGAGAAAGCGTAAGGAGCGATTAAATGGCGATGGAAACACAAGACATTATTAAACGCTCCGCGACTAACCCTATGACTCCCGCGCCCCGCGCGCGGGATTACAAGGCGGAAGTGGCCAAGCTTATCGATGTCTCCTCCTGCGTAGGCTGCAAAGCCTGCCAGGTGGCTTGTTCCGAATGGAACGATATCCGTGATGAGGTGGGCCACTGCGTTGGGGTGTATGACAACCCGGCGGATCTGAGCGCCAAATCCTGGACGGTAATGCGCTTTAACGAGACCGACCAGAACGGCAAGCTGGAGTGGCTGATCCGCAAAGATGGCTGCATGCACTGTGAAGATCCGGGCTGTCTGAAGGCGTGCCCCTCTGCCGGGGCGATCATTCAGTACGCCAACGGTATCGTTGATTTTCAGCAGGATAACTGTATCGGCTGCGGCTACTGCATCGCGGGCTGTCCGTTTAATATCCCGCGCCTCAATAAAGAGGATAACCGGGTATATAAATGCACGCTCTGCGTCGACAGGGTCAGCGTCGGGCAGGAGCCTGCGTGCGTGAAGACCTGCCCGACTGGGGCGATCCACTTCGGCACCAAGAAAGAGATGCTGGAAGTGGCGCAGCAGCGGGTGGACAAGCTGAAAGCGCGCGGTTACGAAAAGGCGGGCATTTACAATCCGCAAGGGGTGGGCGGCACGCACGTTATGTATGTCCTGCACCACAACGACCAGCCGGAGCTATATCACAACCTGCCGAAGGATCCGGCCATCGATAACTCCATCAATCTGTGGAAAGGGGCGCTGAAACCCCTCTCGGCGGCGGGCTTTATCGCCACCTTTGCCGGGTTGATTTATCACTATATCGGTATTGGGCCTAACAAAGAGGTGGATGACGACGAGGAGGAGCACCATGAGTAAGTCATGGATTGTGCGCACGAAATTTATTGACCGCGCCTGTCACTGGACGGTAGTGATCTGCTTCTTCCTGGTGGCGGTGTCGGGAATTTCGTTCTTCTTCCCCACGCTACAGTGGCTGACCGAAACCTTCGGTACGCCGCAGATGGGGCGTATTATGCATCCTTTCTTTGGCGTACTGATTTTCGTGGCGCTGATGTTTATGTTCGTGCGCTTCGTACACCACAACATCCCGGATAAGCAGGATATTCCGTGGGTGAAAGGGATCGTCGAAGTGCTGAAAGGCAACGAACATAAAGTCGCCCGGGTGGGGAAATATAACGCCGGACAAAAGATGATGTTCTGGACCATCATGAGCATGATTTTCGTGCTGCTGGTGACCGGCGTTATTATCTGGCGGCCTTATTTTGCGCCGTACTTCCCGATCCAGCTGGTGCGCTACAGCCTGCTGATCCACGCCACTTCGGCAATCATTCTGATCCACGCCATCCTAATCCATATGTATATGGCTTTTTGGGTGAAAGGGTCGATTAAAGGGATGATAGAAGGGAAGGTGAGCCGCCGCTGGGCGAAGAAACACCATCCGCGCTGGTACCGGGATGTAGAGCGTATGGAAGCGAGTAAAGAGAATAAAGAAGGGATGAAGTAATATCCGATCCCCCGCTCCGGCGTGCTGTTCGGAGCGGGTTTTTGGGAAATCAGGTGTTGGTGATTAGCGAATCTATTGCAGCAATTATACGACTCCTTACATTTTGCATATTTCCAACAAAATATTTAGCGGTGAGTCTTTTTTTGTCCACGCTGGTAATGCGGGTGTATTCATAAATAAGGTCTGAAAATCAATATTAATTAGCGCTGACTCTGGCTTAATATGGCCTACAAGGTTATTCCGATAACCTAACGGCAGAATTAAGCGGGTTGATAAATCCTCGTAGTAATCATGCTGAATAACCATCAGAAACGGATGTAGCTCACAGCTCCTGGCCGATGGATTACGGTATACGTCAAACTGAAAACACATCAAATTCCTCCGAAAAAGGGATCGTCAGATAACAAGCCGTGCTTTTTGACATACTCATTCATAGCACGCATGAATTCCTTATCGCGCTTACGTTTTTCAATACGCTCTTCTACCGTTAGCGTCGGGCACGGCGTAACGCCGGTAAGATGTTCCTTTACTGCACGTGGTTCTTCGAGGCCTGGTTTCATCATTACACTCTCCTGAACTGGAGTCGCCATTATCAATCGGCAGCTATAAAAAACAATAGCGTTTCGCCTGGTAATAAAGAAAATGCGAGGAGGATTCCAGACAAATGTAACTCAGGAAATAATAGCGGGATTATTTACGCTTACCCTCTCAATAAATGAGAGGGCGTACATACTTCTAGTATTTCTCAGCAATATAGCGGAACGGATAGGCGGTAGGTTTACGCTTTTTAATTTTGCGTTTCGGCAGGTCGGCGGCTTCGGCAGGCAGTTCTTCATAATGAATCTGCGAAAGCAGGTGGGAGATAATATTCAGACGCACCCGTTTTTTATCTTCCGAACGGGCGACAAACCAGGGGGCCCAGGCGGTGTCGGTGGCGGCAAACATCGCGTCCCGCGCCTCGGTATAGTGGTCCCAGCGGTTAAAGGACTTAATATCCATTGGCGACAGCTTCCAGGTCTTGCGACCGTCGTTAATGCGATCGCGCAGGCGGCGTTCCTGCTCTTTTGGCGACACTTCGAGCCAGTATTTGAGCAAAATAATTCCCGAGTCGACCATTGCCTTTTCAATGATTGGCGCCCCGTCGAGGAATTTTTCTACCTGCTCCGGGGTGCAAAAGCCCATCACGCGCTCCACGCCGGCGCGGTTATACCAGCTGCGGTCGAAGATCACGATCTCGCCCGCCGAGGGCAGGTGAGGGACATAGCGCTGGAAATAGAGCTGGCTTTTCTCTTTCTCGGTAGGCGCAGGGAGCGCCACCACCCGAAAGACGCGGGGGCTGACGCGTTCGGTAATTGCCTTAATGGCGCCGCCTTTACCCGCGCCGTCGCGGCCCTCAAAGACGATGCACACCTTCAGTCCTTTGCTCACCACCCACTGCTGCAATTTGACCAGCTCCTCGTGCAGGTGACGAAGCTCCTTTTCATACTCCTTATTTTTAAGCGGGGCGGGTCTGGCAACTTCAGTAACCGGCTTCGTTTTTTTCTTATCTGCCATTATCCATTCCTCTGTGATGACTCTTTTGAAGTGTAATAGCGGGGCCGGAACCCGACAGAAAATATTCACACCCTACCCGAATTAATGGATGAATGAGTCAGGAGAGGATCCGAAACTGGCTCACCATACAAGATTGTTCAATAATGCCTGTTGCAAACTTTTAACAAGTGGTAGTGGTATGAAAAAAACCGTTTTTTCGTTGGCACTTGGCACCTTCGGTCTGGGGATGGCCGAATTTGGCATTATGGGCGTGTTAACCGAGCTGGCGCACGACACCGGGATCTCCATTCCGGCAGCCGGAAATATGATCTCGTTTTACGCGTTTGGCGTGGTGATAGGCGCCCCCATTATGGCGCTCTGCTCCAGTAAATTTTCCCTGAAAAGCACACTGCTGTTCCTGGTGGCGCTCTGCGTGGCGGGTAATGCCATCTTCACCTTCTCCCACTCCTATCCGATGCTGGCACTGGGGCGCCTGGTCTCAGGCTTTCCGCATGGCGCCTTTTTTGGCGTAGGCGCCATCCTCCTGTCCAAAATCGCTCCGCCGGGGAAAGTGACTATGGCAGTGGCCGGGATGATCGCCGGGATGACGGTCGCCAATCTGATTGGCGTGCCGCTGGGAACTTGGCTTGGACAGACCTATAGCTGGCGCTATACCTTCTTTTTAATCGCCGCCTTTGACGCGCTGGTGATCCTCTCGGTACTGCTTTGGGTGCCCACGCTGTACGACAAAAGCGAAACCCGGCTGACGGAACAGTTCCGCTTTCTGAAAAAGCCTGAGCCCTGGCTTATCTTTTCCGCCACCATGTTCGGCAACGCCGGGGTTTTTGCCTGGTTTAGTTTTATTAAGCCTTTTATGGTGCACGTTTCCGGTTTTTCAGAGTTCTTTATGACCGCCATCATGATGCTGATGGGGCTGGGAATGGTGCTGGGAAATCTCTTCAGCGGGCGGATCTCGGGTCGTTACAGCGCGCTGCGCATAGCCGCCACCACCGATCTGGTAATTGTGCTGTCGCTACTGCTGCTGTTTGCCTTCGGGGAGAATAAATCCGCATCGCTGGTGATGGGCTTTGTCTGCTGCGCGGGACTGTTTGCGCTCTCTGCGCCGCTGCAAATTCTGCTGCTGCAAAATGCGAAGGGCGGCGAGCTGCTAGGTGCCGCGGGCGGGCAGGTGGCCTTTAATCTCGGCAGCGCCATCGGGGCTTACTTCGGGGGGATGATGATTACGCTCGGCTACAGCTGGGATTATGTCACTCTGCCTGCGGCGCTGCTCTCTTTTGCCGCCATGTCATCGCTGCTGATGTACGGACATCTTAAAGGGAAACGTAAGCAGGCTAACGCCGACGCGCTAGCCTGAGGAAGGGCGGCGCTTACGAACGGAAATCAATCACCATACGGCCACGGATCTGGCCCTGTTCCATCTCTTTAAAGATGGCGTTGATATCCCCCAGCGGGCGCATCGCCACTTTAGGCACGACTTTGCCTTCGGCGGCAAACTGGAAGGCCTCGGTCAGATCCTGACGGGTGCCCACCAGCGAGCCCACCACCTGGATGCCGTCCAGCACCAGACGTGGAATATCCAGGCTCATGGCTTCCGGCGGCAGGCCGACGGCCACCACGCGGCCACCGGCGCGTACCGCATCCACCGCGGAGTTAAAGGCGGCTTTTGCTACCGCCGTCACTACCGCCGCGTGGGCGCCGCCGGCTTTCTCCTGCACAATTTTCGCCGCATCTTCGGTGCGGGAGTTAATGGTGAGATCGGCCCCCATCTCCGCCGCCAGCTTCAGCTGCTCGTCGTTCACGTCGATGGCGATTACCTTAGCGTTAAAGACGTTTTTAGCATACTGCAGCGCCAGGTTGCCCAGCCCGCCGAGGCCATAAATAGCGATCCACTGGCCCGGTTTAATATCGGAAATTTTCACCGCTTTGTAGGTGGTTACCCCGGCGCAGGTGATGCTGCTGGCCTCCGCAGAGCCGAGTCCGTCCGGCACTTTTACCGAATAATCGGCGGTGACGATGCACTCTTCTGCCATGCCGCCATCCACCGAGTAACCGGCGTTCTTCACCTCACGACACAGGGTTTCGTTGCCGGTATTGCAATATTCGCAGTGGCCACAGCCTTCAAAGAACCAGGCGACGCTGGCGCGATCGCCCACCTTCAGGGAGGTGACGCCCGGCCCAACTTCTTTTACTACCCCAATCCCTTCATGGCCGAGTGTGACCCCGGTTTTGTCGCCAAAATCGCCGTTCTTAACATGCAGATCGGTGTGGCAGACGCCGCAGCACTCCATCTTCAGCAGCGCTTCGCCGTGTCTGAGCGGACGCAGTGATTTTTCAGCAACTTCTACCTGATGGTCTTTGGTTACAACAGCAGCTTTCATATGTTTCTCCATATTCATGATGATTTCTGCGGGGCAGGTACGAGGCGCCAGAACGACGCCGTACTCCTAAAGGATTAAATTTTAGACCCAATCAGGCAAGTGCGGAGCAACATAATGTAATACTTTACGTCACCATCAGCGTGATTATGCGACTGAAATCATTAAATTCTGTAGGGTAACCGATAACTATTTCCGTCAAAAAAGCGTCATGTAACTGACATTTAGTGACCGTAAGGTGTGGTCTTCCAAATAACCAAAGAGTTAAAAGACAATGCACCTGGTAAAAAAACTTCTCGCCGTTAGCGTTCTGTTATCTGCCTCTGTTCAGGCCCAAAATATTCTTGAGTTCCCGCAGCCAGACAACAATCCGGAAGAGTTCTATGCGGTGACCGAAATTCCGGCGGGCGGCATCATCAAGTATGAAACCGACGCCAAAACCGGCTTTATCGTTGCCGACCGTTTCCAGTCGATGCCGGTTGCTTATCCGGCTAACTATGGTTCGCTCACCCAGTCGCTGGCGGGAGACGGTGACCCGCTGGACGTGGTGTTTTACACCCGCGCTCCTATGGCGCCGGGCACCCTGATTAAACTGCGTGCCATCGGCGTGCTGAAGATGATCGATGGCGGCGAGAAGGACGACAAAATCGTCGCCGTGCCCGCCAGCAAGATTGACCCGACCTATGACGATATTAAAGAGTTGAGCGATCTGCCGAAGGTCGAACAGCAGCGCCTGGAAGCCTTTTTCCGCGTCTATAAAGAGCTGCCGGAAGGGCGCAAGAAGGTGGAGCTGAGCGGCTTTAACGATGCTGCCGCCGCGAAGCAGGAGATCAAACAGGCATGGGATGCCTGGAAAACGAAAAACCCGCAGTAACGGGAACCCGGCGGCGCGATGCCGCCGGGCGATGCTTTACAGCTGCGCGGTGAGCGCGTCGATTGCCTTGCGCCACTGCGCCTGCAATTGCGGTTTCTGATGTTTCGGCTTACGGGCCAGATCCTCCTCCAGCAGTCTCTCCAGCGCTACCAGCCGCTCCAGCAGATCCTCCTCCTGGGTCGGTTTTACCTCAGTTTGTGTGGCTACAGTGGATGGCGGGGCACCGCTTTGCCGCAGCCGTTCAAAGACCGCGTCGGCGTCGTGCCACTCCGAAAGCCCGCCGTCCTCAATCAGCCAGAAGCGGTTGCAGCTCTGGCGGATAAGCTCCCGGTCATGGCTTACCAGTAACACGCCACCGTCGAACTGCCGCAGCGTCTCTGCCAGCGCCTCTTTGCCCTCCATATCCAGATGGTTGGTGGGCTCGTCGAGCATTAACAGGCTGAAGCGGGCCAGGGTCAGCCCCACGAACAGCAGCCGGGAACGCTCGCCGCCGCTCAGGGTGCTGATCTCCTGCCCGTGCCGCACCCAGGGGAAACCGGCGCTGATTAACGCCATTTTCCGGGTCTGGGGATCGGGCGCAAAGGGCGCCAGCGCCTCGAACAGCGTAGCCTGGTCCGGCAGCTGATGCAGGGTCTGATCGTAGTAACCGAGCCTGACCCGGGGGTGGATCTTCAGCGCGCTATCGCGCTGCTCCGCGATAAGCCTCATCAGGGATGATTTCCCGCAGCCGTTGCGCCCCATAATCGCCACCCGGTCCCCGCTTTTCAGGCGCACGGTGTCGATGGTAAAGAGCGCGGGCAGGCCAGCGGCGGGCGGCACGGCGAGGTTTTCAATCTCCAGCAGGCGGTCCGCTTTCAGGGCATCGCCGTGCAGGCTTAACGTCCAGGGGCTGCCTGCCGTCAGTTCGGTCTGGCTCTCTTTGAGGCGCTCGACGTGGCGCGCCATCTGTTTGGCCTTGCGGGCCAGATCTTCGTTATCGTAGACCTTGCCCCAGGTCGCCAGCCTTTTGGCGCTGGCGGAGACCCGGTCGATCTCTTTCTGCTCTGCCTTACGGCGCAGGGCGTCGCTTTCATCCCGTTCCGCCAGCGCCCGCCGTGCCGCGGTGCAGGGAAGGGCGAAGTGGTGCAGCGTCCGGTCGCGCAGGATCCAGCTGCCGTTGGTGACCGCGTCCAGCAGCTGGCGATCGTGAGAGACCAGCACAAAGCTGCCGCTCCAGCTCTGTAAAAACTGCTCCAGCCAGAGCATGGTGGGCAGATCGAGATGGTTGCTGGGTTCATCCAGCAAAAGCAGATCCGGCTCGCTAATCAGCGCCCGCGCCAGCAGCAGGCGGGTGTGCTGCCCGCCACTGAGGGTCGCCGCATGCAAGTTGAGATCCTGCGCCGAAAAGCCCATGCCGTTCAGCAGGGTTTCCGCCCGCCAGCGCAGGCCGTCACGCTCGCCCACCGGCAGCTGCGCCAGTACCGCCTCGACCAGCGTAAGGGAGGCGATTGTCTCCGGCAGATGCTGTTCAACCCGCGCCATCAGGCAATGGGCGGCAAGCGAAACCGTGCCTGACAGCGGTGCGTCTGTGCCATCGAGGATCTTCAATAGCGTACTTTTGCCGCAGCCGTTATCGCCCAGCAGGCCAATGCGGTCGCCGGATTTGATTGAAAAGGTAAGGGCGTCGAAAAGCGTACCAAACGCGGTATCAACACGCAGGGATTGTGCAGTTAGTAGTGTGCTCATGTGCTTACTCAAGAGTTACAGGCATGGAAATGCCTCGTCATACATCGCTGACGATAACTCAGTAAGCCCGAGGGAAGGGTTTAGTGGATGGTGTCTTCGCTCAAGCTTCGTTATCGCAGCACGATATCGGTAACGCTTGAGCTGGTGCGATCACCATAAGTACGTGAATACAAAAAGTGTTCACAGTACAGCATAATTAGCCTCCTTATATATTTAGTGGGGTTATGGGTGGAGTGAGTGTAGCGGGGGGA
This sequence comes from Leclercia sp. UBA7405, assembly GCA_002469605.1. GTDB lineage: Bacteria > Pseudomonadota > Gammaproteobacteria > Enterobacterales > Enterobacteriaceae > Enterobacter. Next base: position 269 of record DKMV01000203.1, on the reverse strand, counting down.
GGTTTTTTTTGCGAGTGGGAAGGGAGGGAGCCACCAGAAATGGCAGTGGGCCAAGGGTTTGCTCCCTTTCCCTGTGGGAGAGGTTAGGGTGAGGTCAAGGTAAAAGCAAAATGACAACGCCAGTTGTCATTTTTAGGATTTGCTCCCTCTCCCCGTGGGAGAGGGCTGGGGTGAGGGCACCAGACCGCACCGCTCCAGTTCCCTCGCCCCTATGGGGAGAGGGTTAGGGTGAGGGGAATATGTGGCTCAGGTGGTGGTTCCGTTCACTT
>DKMV01000092.1 GCA_002469605.1 Leclercia sp. UBA7405 | reverse complement strand
CAGCAGGCCGTTGACCAGGTTGGCGCCTTTAATCTGAATGTTCTCAGCCAGCTGGAACTTACGTTCAAAGTTGCGCTCGGCGATGCCCTGATAGAGGTAGGTACGCTCTTTCTGCTCCGCCGCATGGGCGCCTTTTACCACCAGCAGATTATCCTGGGCGGTGATCTCCAGTTCGCTTTCGGCGAAACCGGCAACGGCGATAGCGATGCGGTAGTGGTTTTCGTCAACCAGTTCAACGTTATACGGAGGATAGCCATTGCTCTGGCTTTGATTATTTTCTAAATGGTTGAACAGGCGATCGAAACCGATAGCAGAGCGATAAAGCGGAGAGAGATCGAAATTACGCATAAGTCTAAAACTCCTGGATTCAGCGAGAATTGTAGCCTTCCACCATGGACAGGCTGCGGTATCCCAAACACCCCTCAGGCATGTTTGTTCATTGATACCTTCCTAAAATGGGTCCGTTTACCCTCATTTCAAGCGCAATGTAGTGAGATTTTTTTGCACTTTGGTGAGGCTGGCTTAGACTGGGTTTGCAGCACAAAGGGTTAAATTGCGATGGCTGCCACAGAGCGACGCTTTTCAACTATTCATTTTGAACATGGCCCGTTATAACCCGGATTACCAGGCCGTATCGCGCCATTGATGATGACCCACTGATGATGAAAAATGTTCTGATAAAGCTGACGATGTTCAGCGCTATGGTTTTGCTTTGCGGGTGTTCGAGCGTGATGTCTCACACCGGCGGTAAGGAAGGAACTTATCCAGGTACGCGAGCCAGCGCGAATATGCTCTCAGATGATGACACTAACTGGGGCACAAAATCTCTGGTCGCACTGGATATGCCGTTTACGGCGGTTGTCGATACCCTGCTCTTACCCTGGGATCTGTTCCGTACCGACAGCTCGGTGCGCTCCCGCGTTGAAAAAAGCGAGCGGGATACGCTGGCGACCAACGCCGTCATCCCGCCCGCGGCAATGCCCTCCCGCTGATTACAGCCCGGTTTCCGTTAGCCAGATCTGACGGAAACCGCCTGCCTCCTCCATCCAGGCGATAAAACGCCCGTCCGGCGAAAAGACCACCGCATCCCCCGAGGGCGGCATACCATGATCGGACGTCAAAAATGTCACCCTGCCGGTGTCGGCATCACAGCAGGCAATGCGGTTATCCAGCACAAAACCCAGCGCCTTACCCGACGGATGCCAGTTAAAGGCCGACTGAATATCGCTGTCGTTATGGGTTAGCTGGCGCGGCTCCCCGCCCTGCGGGGCAATCAGCCATAGCTGCACAATGCCGCGATCGTCGCGCATCAGGAAGGCTATCTGGGTGGCCTGCGGATTGCAGCGTACCCAGTGTCGCGGCGCGGTCGCCAGCCCCGGAAAAGCGTTCTGGTGGGTAAAGGTTAAGCGGCGCTGCTGCACGCCGGCCGGCGGCGCGGGCATCTGCTCCGGCGTGCCTTCAAGAGGCGCGTCGTCCGCCTGTTTCCACCCCTGCTCGTCAGCCGGTAAGTTCACCATAAAGAGTTCCGGCACTTTTTCGCCGCGCGCCGAGAGGGTATCGCCAATAAAGGCCAGCGCGCCGTTGCCGACCCAGCCCTCTTCATAGGCGCGGTTGATCTCATCGCTGCCGGGAACGGGTGTCGGCGTGGTGCGGCTAACCAGTACGCTCCAGAAGGTGCCGCTATAGTTGCGCGGATGGTGTCCCAGGGGATGGACCGGGCCGAAGGGGGCAGCAACCCCGACGTTGCGTAAATCGAGGTTTGGATCGCGCTCGTGCAGCACGTGGTCGTTATAGGTAAAGCTGACGAACTGCCCGTTCGGGCTATACACATGGACATGGCTGCCGCCGCGCAGCGCCCCCGGCGTATAAGGCGCGGTGATATCCATTGCATCCAGATTGCTCACCTCACCCTGATGGGCAATCACCCCCTGGCGATGGTGGAAATCGTACTGCCAGCCGGAGTCGGGGTTTTTGGGGCCGTGAATGAATACATACTTCTCTTCGGCAGGATGAACGGTCACCACCCCCACGTGCGCCCCCTCGGTGGCGCGATAAATCACCCCGACCTCCCCGGTTTCGATATTAACCCGTTCGATGGTTTCGCCGGTGAACGACGCGCCGGAGGGGCGGACGTCAAAGGCCAGCCAGCGGCTGTCCGGGGTCCAGGTATTGGTATTGGTGAGCTGATGATTGCGGGGAGCAAAAGTGATTTGTTTCATGAAAATACCCTGATGCGCGGTTATCGCATCAGGGTAAAACATCGCGGGAAATTAGCCTACTCGTTTCACGTCGCCCACCAGCAGGATGTAGGAGAGCGCGCCGATCAGCGCCACCGCGGAGATGTAGACCAGCGCCGGGCCGAAGCCGTAATCCTGCGCCAGGTAACCAATCACCAGCGGCACGGTGATGCCGCCCAGCCCGCCAACGAAGTTGAACACGCCGCCGGTCAGGCCAATCAGGCGCATCGGGGCCAGCGAGGAGACCAGCGACCAGGTTATAGAGGCAAAGCCGTTACCGAAGAAGGCGATCGCCATCAGGGTCATAATCCACACCGGATCGTTGGTGTAGTTGGCACCCATAATGCAGGTGGAGATCAGCAGCCCGCAGATAATCGGCGTTTTACGCGCCACCCCCAGCGAGTAGCCTTTTTTCACCAGCTTGTCCGCCAGCCAGCCCGAGAGCAGCACGCCAAAGAAGGCGGCCAGGAAGGGCACCGTGGTCATAAAGCCCGCCTTCAGCGCGGTGATGCCCTTCTCCTGGGTCAGGTAGTTCGGGAACCAGGTGAGGAAGAACCACAGCGTGGAGGTGACCGCGAACTGACCCAGATAGACCCCCACCAGTTTGCGGTGGAAGACCAGCTTCCAGTCTGCTTTGGTGAGCGGCTGGCGCGCCTCTTTTTTTACCGGCGCATCGCCGTCCACCAGCCCGCCGCCGTCGCGGATGTAATCCAGCTCGGCTTTGGTGATACTTTTGGTCAGGCGCGGCGGCTGGTAGACCTTAAACCAGATCAGCGACCAGATGATGCCGATCCCGCCGGTGACGATAAATACCCAGTGCCAGCTCAGCAACTCTTGGATCCAGATAAGCAGCGGGGTCAGGAAGGCCAGGCCGACAAACTGCCCAGAGGTGTAAAAGCCTACCGCCGACGCGCGCTCATGTTCCGGGAACCAGCTGGTCACCATGCGGTTGTTGGTCGGGAACGCCGGGGCCTCAAAAATGCCGGTAATAGCGCGCAGGCCAATCAGCGACATCAGCCCGGTGGCAAAGCCCTGGAACAGCGTGGCGACAGACCAGCCGAAGATGGCGATGAAATAGGTCAGGCGCGAGCCCACCCGGTCAAGGAACCAGCCGCCGGGGATCTGGCACAGGGTATAGAGCCAGGCAAACGCCGAGAAGACGTAGCCCATCTCCGCTTTGGTAATACCAAACTCCTCCTGAATATGGGCCGAGGCCACCGCCAGGTTGGCGCGGTCAACGTAGCAGATGACCACGGTAATAAAGATCATTATCAGCGTCAGGTACCGGCGACGCCCGGTTTTTACAGCAGTAACTGGAATATCCATCGCAATCTGTCTCCAGATTTTGGGCATAGCGAAGCCGCTCACCATGCCCTGTAATTTACAGAGGGTGTGTTTGATTATTTTTTAATTAAAAACGTAACCGGAATGCGCGAATTATGACGGACACTACCACTCAGCTACACTGCCGTCCTCATGCCGCCACAACGGATTACGCCAGTCCGGCGCGTTCTGACTCAGCTCAATGACTTTGGCTTCATCAATCTCCACGCCAAGGCCCGGCTTCGTTAACGGTTTAAAGAAACCGCCTTCCATGCAGAAGTCTTCTTTGTTTTTCACAAAGTCGAGCAGCTCCGCGCCCTTGTTATAGTGGATGCCCATGCTCTGCTCCTGGAACACCGCGTTGCGGGAGACAAAGTCCACGTGCAGGCAGGCCGCCAGCGCAACGGGGCCCAGCGGGCAGTGCGGTGCCAGCGCCACGTCGTAGGCTTCTGCCATGCCAGCAATTTTGTAGCACTCGGTGATGCCGCCCGCGTGGGAGAGATCCGGTTGCAGAATTGCCACGCCGCCCGCCTCCAGCACGCGTTTGAACTCGAAGCGCGAGAACATACGTTCACCCGCCGCGATGGGGATATGGGTCTGCTCGGCCAGTTTCGGATAGTATTCGGCCTGTTCCGCCAGCACCGGCTCTTCGATAAACAGCGGGCGGTATGGCTCCAGCTCTTTAATCAGCACTTTCGCCATCGGCGCGCTGACGCGGCCGTGGAAATCCAGACCAAACTCAATCTCGTTGCCGAAGGCTTCGCGGATTTGTGCGACGGTGTTCACCGCGCGATCCACCGCACGGGAATTGTCGATAACGCCCATCTCTTCGCAGCCGTTGAGCTTAAAGGTGTCGAAACCGATGCCGCGCAGCTTGTTAATACCGTCAATCACCTCTGCCGGACGGTCGCCGCCCACCCAGCTGTAGGCTTTGATTTTGTCACGCACCAGGCCGCCCATCAGCTGCCAGACCGGAGCATTCAGCACCTTGCCTTTAATGTCCCACAGCGCCTGGTCAATACCGGCGATGGCGCTCATCAGGATCGGGCCGCCGCGGTAGAAGCCCGCGCGGTACATCACCTGCCAGAGGTCGTTAATGCGCGCCGGATCCTGGCCAATCAGGTATTCCCCCAGCTCATGTACCGCCGCTTCAACGGTACGCGCCCGGCCTTCGATCACCGGCTCGCCCCAGCCCACGACCCCTTCGTCAGTTTCGATTTTCAGGAACATCCAGCGGGGGGGTAAACGGTACGTGGTGAGTTTGGTTATTTTCATTTCACTGCCTCTCGATACGCTTTCACAAATGCCGCCGCCTGCTGTGCGGTGCGCTCCACGGACTGTCCGGCGCGATAGAGATCGCTGCCAAGACCCGCGCCGACACAACCGGCGTTTATCCACTGCGCCAGGTTCTCTGGCGTTACGCCGCCTACGGCAAAGACCGGTACGCTGGCGGGCAGAACCGCCTTCAGCGCTTTGATGTAGTCCGGGCCAAAGGCCGACGACGGGAAAATTTTGAGCGACTGGGCGCCCGCATCGAGGGCGGTAAAGGCCTCGGTTGCCGTTGCGCAGCCCGGGCAGACGGTCATGCCGTGGCCTACCGCGCGGCGGATCACCTCAGGATTAATGTTGGGCGTAACGATAAGCTTGCAGCCCATCTCTGCCAGCCGGTCCACCTGCTCCGGCTTCAGCACGGTGCCGGCGCCGATCAGCGCGCGGTCGCCAAAAGCATCGACCACGGCCGGGATGCTTTTTTCCCACTCCGGCGAGTTAAGCGGGATCTCCACCGCGTCAAAGCCGGCGTCGATAACCGCGCCAACGTGCGCCAGGGCGTCTGCGGGGGTGATGCCGCGCAGGATTGCGATCAGCGGAAGATTAGTTTGCCACTGCATGAGCGATGCTCCTTATACCAGCCTGAAATGCCGTATCGCCGGCCACCACTGCCACCTCGCGCCCGGCGGCGCGAAACGCCTGCTGATAACGCGCGGTTAACGATGCCCCTGCGACAAGGGTGATAGCCTGCTCGCCGGCGACGAAGTCGCGCATACTGGCGACTTCCGCGCCAATCAGCAGGCCTGATAAAAATTCGCTGACCTGCTCACGCGGCAGGCTTCCCAGCACGTGGGAGGCGCGAATTTCAAAGAGTTTCGGCAGAACTTCAGGCGAGGCGAGACCGCGCTCAAGCCCGGCGGCAAAGGCCGTGGGCGAGCTTTCCTGCTCGGGTAATCCGGCTCCCACCAGCGAGTGCTTCAGCAGCAAATGGTGGAGTTCTCCGGTCATCACGGTGCGAAAATCGTGGATCTGCTCAGCATCGGCCTGTACCCATTTGCAGTGGGTACCGGGCATAACGTAAACCGCTGAAGGAGAGAGGGTGCGCGCGCCGAGCAGCTGGGTCTCTTCGCCGCGCATCACGTTTTGGTTATCGTCCCGGGAGACGCACAACCCCGGAATAATCCAGACATTGTCGCCAACGGACGTTAACTGCTCGCCAATGGCAGAGAAATGGGCAGGAACCGGCAGATAGGGCGCAACCTTCCAGCCCACGTTGCTGCCGACCATTCCCGCCATCACCACCGGCGTGGCGCCATCGCGCCAGTTTTGGGTTACCTCTGCTAACACCGCTGCGGGGGATTTACCGTTCAGGCGCGTCACGCCTGCTTCTGATTGCCTGCTCTCCAGGCACTGTTCGCCCTGATAAAGCCAGGCGCGCAGATTGGTCGATCCCCAGTCAATTGCGATGTAGCGAGATGTCATGTGATTTCCTTCAGCCTTCGTGTCGAGCTGGCGATCATGGTAAGCGCCGCCTGCTCTGCCGCGTCGCCATCCTGATGCCGAATCGCATCAAACAGCGCCTTATGTTCCTGGAGCGTTTTCGGCATGTTGGCCTCATCGCCCATCCAGGTACGTTCAAATACCGCTCGCTGTAGCGAGCTGATCGCCACGCTAAGCTGTTGCAAAACCGGGTTGTGTACCGACTGCAGTACCGCCTCGTGATAGCGGATATCCGCTTCGTTGAAGGCGTCCCGATCCTGGTTATTGGCGATCATGTCGTTCAGCGCCGCCTCAATCTGCGCCAGATCGCCCGAGGTGGCGCGTTCTGCCGCCCAGCGGGCTATTGCCGGCTCGACCAGGTTTCGTACCTCGCTCATGGCGCCGATAAGCCTGGGGTCGTAGTCGTTTTCCAGCACCCATTGCAGCACCTCGGTATCGAGGTAGTTCCACTGGTTGCGCGGAGCGACAAAGGCGCCCCGGTAGCGCTTCATTTCAATGAGCCGTTTCGCCATTAGCGAACGGAACACTTCCCGGATGATGTTGCGCGAGGTTTCAAACTCCTCGCACAGCTCCGCCTCGGCGGGGAGCGGTGCCCCGGGAACGTACTTGCCGCCCACAATTTGGGTACCCAGGGTGATGACGATGCGATCGGTTTTGTTAAGCGTCATGGAGAGTCCTTGTGCTCTGTGTGTCCATCTCTACTTTACCGCGACCGCTGAATTTCGCCTCACTTTTGCGGTACAAACGTGATGCCATTCGTCATTGCCGTGGTCGTACTGTAGTACAATCCATCAATGTTGTACTACAATCCAGATCACAAAAAGAACAATCCATTAAACGTAAGGCAAAAAAAAGCCCCGGTTGATAACCGGGGCCGATGATTCAGCAACAGCATTAATTCAGCACAAACTTCTCAATGGCGTAGGCTACACCATCTTCCAGGTTGGATTTGGTGACAAAGTTGGCCACTTCTTTTACCGACGGGATGGCGTTTTCCATCGCCACGCCCAGCCCGGCGTATTCGATCATCGCAATGTCGTTTTCCTGATCGCCGAGGGTCATGATCTCTTCTGGTTTTATGCCCAGGGTATCCGCCAGTGATTTCACGCCGGTGCCTTTATTGACCCGTTTATCCAGGATTTCGAGGAAGTACGGCGCGCTTTTCAGCACGGTGTACTTCTCTTTTACCTCGTCCGGAATACGGGCGATGGCCTGGTCGAGGATCGCCGGCTCGTCGATCATCATCACTTTCAGGAACTGGGTGGCCGGGTCCATTTTTTCCGCTTCGCAGAATACCAGCGGGATGGTCGCCACGTAGGATTCATGCACGGTGTAGTAGCTGATGTCGCGATTGGCGGTATAAAGCGTATTGCGATCGAGCGCGTGGAAGTGGGAGCCCACCTCACGGGAGAGTTTTTCCAGGTACAGGTAATCGTCATAGCTCAGCGCGGTTTGCGCCACGGTGCTGCCGTCCGCCGCTTTCTGCACCAGCGCGCCGTTATAGGTGATGCAGTAATCCCCCGGCTCATTCATGTGCAGCTCTTTCAGGTAGTTGTGCACGCCGGCATAGGGCCGACCGGTGGTCAGCACCACATTCACCCCTTTCGCGCGGGCGGCGGCAATAGCATTTTTAACGGCGGGAGAGATGGTGTGGTCTGGCAGCAGCAGCGTGCCGTCCATATCGATTGCAATGAGTTTGATGGCCATGGGATCCCCGGTTGGAATGAGTCTGACCTCATGCTAACGCGATTCCGCTCAAAAAACACGGGAAGAAAGGGGATGGGACTGGAGGGGGGATTCCCCTTTTGCGTACAAGAATTTCCCCTCACCCCGGCCCTCTCCCCATAGGAGCAAGAGGTTACCGGGCCTAACCCTTTCCCCTGTGGGGAGAGAGTTAGGGTGAGGGGTATAACGGCTTAGATATCGATGTTCGCCGCTTTCAGGGCGTTCTCTTCGATAAAGGCGCGACGCGGTTCAACGGCATCACCCATCAGGGTGGTGAACAGCTGATCCGCAGCAATGGCGTCTTTAACGGTAACGCGCAGCATGCGGCGGCTTTCCGGATCCATGGTGGTTTCCCACAGCTGCTCCGGGTTCATCTCGCCCAGACCTTTATAACGCTGAATGGAGAGGCCACGGCGGGACTCTTTCACCAGCCACTCCAGCGCCTGCTCGAAGCTGGCCACCGGCTGACGGCGCTCGCCGCGTTCGATAAAGGCGTCGTCTTCAATCAGACCCCGCAGCTTTTCGCCCAGCGCGCAGATACGGCGATATTCCGGACCGGTAACAAACTCGTGCTCCAGCGGGTAGTCGGTATCGACACCGTGGGTACGCACGCGGATCACCGGCTCAAACTGCTGTGCGGCGTTCTGCTGCACATCGAACTTCCACTGGCTACCGTGCTGTTCGTTCTCGTTCAGATCGCTAACCAGCGTGTTCACCCAGCGGGTAACCGTCTGTTCGCTCTCCAGATCCGCTTCGTTCAGGGTCGGCTGGTAAACCAGCGCCTTCAGCAGCGTTTTCGGATAACGGCGCTCCATGCGGCCAATCATCTTCTGGGTAGCGTTGAATTCGGAGACCAGACGCTCCAGCGGTTCACCCGCCAGCGCCGGGGCGCTTGAGTTAGCATGCAGGGTTGCGCCATCAAGCGCGATGGAAATCTGATACTGATCCATCGCTTCGTCGTCTTTGATGTACTGTTCCTGCTTGCCTTTCTTCACTTTGTACAGCGGCGGCTGCGCAATGTAGACGTGGCCACGCTCAACGATCTCCGGCATCTGACGGTAGAAGAAGGTCAGCAGCAGGGTACGGATGTGCGAGCCGTCGACGTCCGCATCGGTCATGATGATGATGCTGTGATAGCGCAGCTTGTCCGGGTTGTACTCGTCGCGGCCGATGCCGCAGCCCAGGGCGGTGATAAGGGTCGCCACTTCCTGAGAAGAGAGCATTTTGTCGAAGCGCGCTTTCTCAACGTTGAGGATTTTACCCTTCAGCGGCAGGATCGCCTGGTTCTTACGGTTACGGCCCTGCTTGGCAGAACCGCCCGCGGAGTCCCCTTCCACCAGGTAGAGTTCAGACAGCGCCGGGTCGCGCTCCTGGCAGTCGGCCAGCTTGCCCGGCAGACCGGCCAGATCCAGCGCGCCTTTACGGCGGGTCATTTCACGGGCTTTACGCGCCGCTTCACGGGCACGCGCCGCGTCGATAATTTTGCCGACCACGATTTTCGCGTCGGACGGATTTTCCAGCAGGTATTCGCTCAGCAGTTCGTTCATCTGCTGTTCAACCGCCGATTTCACCTCAGAAGAGACCAGCTTGTCTTTGGTCTGCGAGGAGAACTTCGGATCCGGCACCTTCACGGAGACCACGGCAATCAGGCCTTCACGGGCATCGTCGCCGGTGGCGCTGACTTTCGCTTTTTTGCTGTAGCCTTCTTTGTCCATGTAGGCGTTCAGGGTACGGGTCATCGCCGCGCGGAAGCCCGCAAGGTGAGTACCGCCATCGCGCTGTGGAATGTTGTTGGTGAAGCAGTAGATGTTTTCCTGGAAACCATCGTTCCACTGCAGCGCCACTTCCACGCCGATACCGTCTTTTTCCGTAGAGAAATAGAAGACATTCGGGTGGATCGGGGTTTTGTTCTTGTTCAGGTACTCAACGAAGGCCTTGATACCGCCTTCGTAGTGGAAGTGGTCTTCTTTGTTGTCGCGTTTGTCGCGCAGACGAATAGAGACGCCGGAGTTCAGGAACGACAGCTCGCGCAGGCGTTTCGCCAGGATCTCATATTCGAACTCGGTCACGTTGGTGAAGGTTTCGAGGCTCGGCCAGAAACGCACCATGGTACCAGTTTTATCGGTATCGCCGGTCACGGCCAGCGGGGCCTGCGGCACGCCGTGGGTATAAATCTGACGATGCACTTTGCCTTCGCGCTGGATAACCAGCTCCAGCTTCTGGGACAGGGCGTTAACCACGGAAACGCCTACGCCGTGCAGGCCGCCGGAAACTTTATAGGAGTTGTCATCGAACTTACCGCCTGCGTGCAGCACGGTCATGATAACTTCCGCCGCAGAGACGCCCTCTTCCGGGTGAATCCCGGTCGGGATGCCGCGGCCATCATCGGTTACGGAGACGGAGTTATCGGCGTGGATCGTTACTACGATGTCTTTACAGTGACCCGCGAGCGCTTCGTCGATAGCGTTATCCACAACCTCGAATACCATGTGGTGCAGACCGGTGCCGTCATCCGTGTCGCCGATATACATACCCGGGCGCTTACGCACCGCATCCAGCCCTTTCAGGACTTTGATACTGGAGGAGTCATAAGAATTCGACATCAACGTTTCTCGCTCAATTATTCTTGGGTTAATCCGTTATTTTACCCTTTTCCACGTTAAACATCTTCGAATTTTCGTCCGACATGTCTATAACGTGTTCAGCGCTGATCGCGCTGACGAAAACCTGCGACTGCGTCGCTTTTAAGCGGCTGGCAAGCAGCCCGCGACGGGCATCGTCAAGTTCAGAGGCAAAATCATCAATTAGGTACAGGCAGCGCCGCCCGCTCTCGCGGGTTAAAAACTCCCCCTGCGCCAGCCGTAGGGCGCACATCAGGAGCTTGAGCTGCCCGCGCGATAGCGTATCTTCCACCGGCGCACCGTCGGCACGAATGCGGAAATCCGCCTTGTGCGGGCCGTGCGCGGTATAGGTCAGCATGCGATCGCGCTCGAAGCTTCTCTCCAGCACCTCGGCATAGTCCGTCTCTTTTTCCCAGCCGCGCTGGAAGGAGAAGGTGAGGGAGAATTCCGGTAAGAACTGCTTGCAGGTGTCGGCCATATCGTCGGCGATACCTTCGCTGTATTCGGCGCGCCAGCGGCTGATCTGTTCCGCCAGCGGGATAAGCTCTTTATCCCACGGACGGAGCTGGGCGTAGCGCGTTACCTGGCGCAGTGCGGCGTTGCGCTGTTTAAGCAGACGCTTGAGGTTACTCCAGGCGTTAAAAAAACCGGCTTCGTTGTGAAAGCATCCCCAGTCGAGGAAGGCTCTTCTGTATTTGGGGCCGCCGTTGAGTAAAGTAAACCCCTCGGGGGTAATAAGCTGCATCGGCATCAGCAGCGCCAGCTCCGCCACCTTGTGACCGTCGGTGCCGTCGATGCGTACTTTGCTGTCGCCCTGCTTGTCTTTGGTCAGGCCGATGGCCGTTTCATGGGCTTCGCCCTGTAATCGCCCGTGCAGGATAAAAGCCTCCTGCTCATGGCGAATGACGCGGCCAATCTGCAGGCTGCGAAACGCCCGGCCGTGGCCGAGCGTATAGATGGCTTCTAATACGCTGGTTTTGCCGCTGCCATTTGCGCCTACCAGGAAGTTAAAGCCGGGGGATAAAGCGAGATCCGCGTTTTCGATATTGCGGAAATCTTTAATTAAAAGGCGCGTCAGTGACATATCCGGGTTTCTTCGGGCCAGGGCGTTATCGGCGCAGCCAGTTTCAACGCGGACTGCGCGCAGGTCCTGGAGCGTACACGAAGTACGTGACAGGAGCGAGCACAGCCCAGGTTGAAAATGGCAAGTAAGATAGCCCGATATTTTTCACTACAGTCTCATTGGCATAACTACATAAGCCGCCGACTGTGATGCGGCATCTTCAATCTGTACGCTCGATACGGAGTCAGTCAGCAGAATGCGGACGTTCTCGCACTTAAGCGCGTTCAGCACGTCCAGCACGTAGCTGACGTTAAAGCCGATCTCCAGCTCGCTGCCGGGGTAGGTGACGTCCAGAATCTCTTCTGCCTCTTCCTGCTCCGGGTTGTTAGCGGTGATTTTCAGCTGGTTTTCGCTCACGTACAGACGCACGCCGCGGAACTTCTCGTTAGAGAGAATGGCCGCACGGGCAAAAGCCTGCTTGAGAATATCGCAGCCCGCTTCGAGGGTTTTATCGGGGTTCTTCGGCAATACGCGGCGATAATCCGGAAAACGGCCATCAACCAGCTTTGAAGTAAAGATAAAATCACCCACGTGAGCGCGGATATTGTTGCTGCCGATCTGCACGCGCAGCGGGTTTTCACCGCCGTCGAGCATACGCATCAGCTCAATCACGCCTTTACGCGGCACGATCACCGAATGGTTCGGCAGGCTCACGCCAACGGGCATAGAGCAGACCGCCAGGCGGTGGCCGTCGGTGGCCACGGTACGCAGCTCTTCACCTTCGGTTTCGAACAGCATGCCGTTTAAGTAGTAGCGAACATCCTGATGCGCCATCGAAAACTGGGTGGCTTCGATCAGACGCTTCATCGTGGCCTGCGGCAGGGTGAACTCAACTTCGCTCTGCCAGTCATCCAGGTTCGGGAAGTCGATTGCCGGCAGCGTGGAGAGGGAAAAACGGCTGCGGCCAGAGCGCACCAGCATACGGTCGCCCTCCAGCTGCACGGCGATTTCCGCCCCTTCAGGCAACCCACGGCAGATATCAAAGAACTTACGCGCCGGAACGGTGGTGGCTCCCGCTTCGTGCGGATGAGACAGCGCCACGCGCGCGACCATTTCCATTTCGAGATCGGTGCCGGTCAGGGACAGCGTACCCTCTGCAACCTGCAGCAGCAGGTTACCAAGGATAGGCAGCGTCGGACGACCGCCTAAGGGGCCGCTTACCTGCTGCAGCGGTTTTAACAGATGTTCACGTTCAACGGTAAATTTCATAGCATCACGATGATAATGTTCTGATTAAATTGGAGAAGTCTTCTTTTATGTCGTGGCTTTCTTCGCGCAGCTGCTCGATCTTACGACAGGCATGCAGCACGGTGGTATGGTCACGGCCACCAAAGGCATCGCCGATTTCCGGCAGGCTGTGGTTGGTTAACTCTTTCGCCAGCGCCATTGCCATCTGGCGCGGTCTTGCCACCGAACGAGAACGACGTTTAGACAGTAAGTCCGCCACTTTAATTTTGTAATACTCCGCCACCGTCTTCTGAATATTGTCGATGGTGACCAGTTTTTCCTGCAGCGCCAGCAGATCGCGCAGCGCTTCGCGCACGAAATCGATGGTAATAGCCCGGCCGGTAAAATTGGCGTTGGCAATCACGCGGTTCAGCGCCCCTTCCAGCTCACGCACGTTGGAGCGCAGACGCTTGGCGATGAAAAACGCTACTTCGCCCGGCAGGCGGATATCGTTTTCATCGGCCTTTTTCATCAGGATCGCCACGCGGGTTTCCAGCTCCGGCGGTTCGATCGCCACGGTGAGGCCCCAACCGAAGCGGGACTTCAGACGATCCTCTACGCCGTTGATCTCTTTGGGATAACGATCCGAGGTGAGAATGATCTGTTGATTACCTTCCAGCAGGGCGTTAAAGGTGTGGAAAAACTCCTCCTGGGATCGTTCTTTATTAGCAAAGAACTGGATGTCATCGATCAGCAGGGCGTCCACGGAGCGGTAGTAGCGTTTAAACTCTTCGATCGCGTTGTTTTGCAGGGCCTTTACCATGTCCTGAACGAAGCGCTCGGAGTGCATATACACCACTTTGGCGTTGGGCTTGCGCGCCACAATGCCGTTACCCACCGCGTGCAGAAGGTGAGTTTTACCCAGGCCGGTGCCGCCGTATAAAAACAGCGGGTTATAAGCGCCGCCCGGGTTATCTGCCACCTGACGGGCCGCCGCGCGCGCCAGCTGGTTCGATTTACCTTCCACGAAGTTATCGAAGGTGTGTTTGACGTTAACGTTGGAGCGGTAGGTCGGCTCTGCCGGGGCCGGAACGTTGTCCCAGCCGGAGCGCGCTGCAGGCGCAGGGCGTCGTGTCTGGACCTGCGCAGTTTGGGCAGGGGCCACGGCGACGTTAACGGTCTCTTTGAGGGTTTGGGTGACCGGCTTAGTGCCCACTTCAAAACGCAGCTGAGGGGCATCGGCGCCGCAAAAATCGTTCAGCAGTCCATTGATGTTATTGAGGTATTTATCCCTTACCCAATCGAGCACGAAACGGTTTGGCGCATACAAAGCCAGCGTGTTATCGCTCAGTTCCGCCTGCAACGGGCGGATCCACATACTGAATTCTGTGGCTGGTAACTCATCCTGCAATCGGGCAAGACACTGCTGCCAAAGCGAAAGTGACACGGCGGACTCCACTCGAACAATAAAAAGAAAGCTATTGAATAGTCGTGATTGTAGACACACGTCGAAAAGCCCAGCGCAAAAGGGGGGACGTGCGTACCGCTGTCTGCGGTTTTTTTTACCCTGCCAGGATCCTTGGATCGCGATCGGGACCGCGGATCATAGCCTAAACTGAGCCAGAGATCTTCTGTTTCTCACAGATTCTTCCCGATTTATCCACAGGATGATCCGAAACGGGGTAAGTGTAATCGATCCTGATGGAGAGCCCCCACGATTTAGGCCGCATATTGGAAAAATTAATGAGTAAGGACAAATTTTTGCTTAAATGATCTAACGAAGATCCTGGACGATCCTTGCGCTTTATCGGTGAGGCCGTATAATCCTCCACCCGTTGCGTAACGCTCGACTTCCCTGCGCTGAACGCTGTTCACTTTGCATGCGAAATCGCGTGAATTTACGCGGGAATTAAGGAAAGAGAATTGACTCCGGAGTGTACAATTATTACAATCCGGCCTCTTTAATCATCCATGGCTTCGGCGTCCGTTGGGCATTACTCGTTCGGTCATCGTAAAAAGCCATTGAATTTATTCAAGTTTAGGTAGAAATCGCCATGAAACGCACTTTTCAACCGTCTGTACTGAAGCGCAACCGTTCTCACGGCTTCCGTGCTCGTATGGCTACTAAAAATGGTCGTCAGGTTCTGGCACGTCGTCGTGCTAAAGGCCGCGCTCGTCTGACCGTTTCCAAGTAATAAAGCTAACCCCTGGTGGTTAAGCTCGCATTTCCCAGGGAGTTACGTTTGTTAACTCCCACTCATTTCACTTTCGTCTTCCAGCAGCCACAACGGGCTGGCACGCCGCAAATCACCATCCTCGGCCGCCAAAATTCGCTGGGGCATCCCCGTATCGGTCTTACTGTCGCCAAGAAAAACGTTAAGCGTGCACATGAACGCAACCGGATTAAACGTCTGACGCGTGAAAGCTTCCGTTTACGTCAACATGAACTCCCGTCTATGGATTTCGTGGTGGTGGCTAAAAAAGGGGTTGCCGACCTCGATAACCGTGCTCTCTCGGAAGCGTTGGAAAAATTATGGCGCCGCCACTGTCGCCTGGCTCACGGGTCCTGATAGCCCTCATTCGGGTCTATCAACGCCTGATTAGTCCGCTACTCGGGCCACACTGCCGTTTCACACCGACCTGCTCAAGCTACGGAATTGAGGCATTGCGCAGGTTTGGGGTAATAAAAGGCAGTTGGTTGACGGTGAAACGCGTATTAAAATGCCACCCTTTACACCCAGGTGGAGACGATCCCGTCCCCCCAGGACCTTTTGATACCAGAGAACACTAACGATGGATTCGCAACGCAATCTTCTTATCATCGCTTTGTTGTTCGTGTCTTTCATGATCTGGCAGGCATGGGAACAGGATAAAAATCCTCAGCCCCAGCAGCAGACCACGCAGACAACGACCACCGCAGCGGGTAGCGCCGCCGACCAGGGCGTACCGGCCAGTGGCCAGGGGAAACAGATTACGGTTAAGACCGATGTGCTTGAGCTGACTATCAACACCCGTGGTGGTGATATTGAGCAGGCGCTGCTGTTGACCTACCCGAAAGAGCTGAAGTCTAACGAGCCATTCCAGCTTCTGGAAACCACTCCTGAGTTTATCTATCAGGCGCAGAGCGGCCTGACCGGTCGTGATGGCCCGGATAACCCGGCTAACGGTGCGCGTCCCCTGTATAACGTTGAGCGCGATACCTTTGTGCTGGCCGATGGTCAGAACGAACTCGCTATCCCGCTGACTTACACCGACGCCGCGGGCAACACCTTTACCAAAACCTTCACCCTGAAGCGCGGTGAGTTTGCGGTAAACGTGGGCTATAACGTACAGAACGCCGGTGCGAAGCCGCTGGAAGTGTCGACCTTTGGTCAGCTGAAGCAGTCCATCAATCTGCCGTCACACCGCGACACCGGAAGCAGCAACTTTGCGCTGCACACCTTCCGCGGCGCGGCGTACTCTACGCCAGACGCTAAGTACGAGAAATACAAGTTCGACACCATCGCCGATAACGAAAACCTGAACATCAGCTCTAAAGGTGGTTGGGTAGCGATGCTGCAGCAGTATTTCGCGACCGCGTGGATCCCGAATAACGACGGCTCCAACAACTTCTATACGGCGAATCTGGGTAACGGCGTTGCCGCTATCGGCTACAAGTCTCAGCCGGTTCTGGTTCAGCCGGGTCAAACCGGTACCCTGGCCAGCACCCTGTGGGTAGGCCCGGAAATCCAGGACAAAATGGCTGCCGTGGCGCCGCACCTGGACCTGACCGTAGATTACGGCTGGTTATGGTTCATCTCTCAGCCGCTGTTTAAGCTGCTGAAGTGGATCCACAGCTTCCTGGGTAACTGGGGCTTCTCCATCATCGTTATCACCTTTATCGTTCGTGGCATCATGTACCCGCTGACTAAAGCGCAGTACACCTCCATGGCGAAGATGCGTATGCTGCAGCCGAAGATTCAGGCTATGCGTGAGCGTCTGGGCGATGACAAACAGCGTCAGAGCCAGGAGATGATGGCCCTGTATAAAGCAGAGAAAGTGAACCCGCTGGGTGGCTGCTTCCCGCTGCTGATTCAGATGCCAATCTTCCTCGCGCTGTACTACATGCTGATGGGTTCCGTCGAGCTGCGCCACGCGCCGTTCGCCCTGTGGATCCATGACCTGTCTGCACAGGACCCGTACTACATCCTGCCGATCCTGATGGGCGTAACGATGTTCTTCATCCAGAAGATGTCGCCGACCACCGTGACCGACCCGATGCAGCAGAAGATCATGACCTTTATGCCGGTCATCTTCACCGTGTTCTTCCTGTGGTTCCCGTCAGGTCTGGTGCTGTACTATATCGTCAGCAACCTGGTAACCATCATCCAGCAGCAGCTGATCTACCGTGGTCTGGAAAAACGTGGCCTGCATAGCCGCGAAAAGAAAAAGTCCTGATTCGGTAAGTCTGTAGCTAGAATAAAGGCGGTCATCAGACCGCCTTTTTTATTTGTATTCAGCGAGAAAAACCATGAGCCATAACGACACTATCGTCGCCCAGGCAACCCCACCGGGACGCGGTGGTGTAGGCATTTTGCGTATCTCCGGCCAGAAGGCGCGCGAGGTGGCAGAGGCCGTTCTGGGTAAACTGCCAAAGCCGCGCTATGCCGA
>DKMV01000331.1 GCA_002469605.1 Leclercia sp. UBA7405 | reverse complement strand
CGCCAGGATGTTGGTCTGGAAAGCGATATCATTAATCAGCTTGGTGATAGAGCCGATGCGCTGGGTGCTGTCGGCGATCTCATCCATGGTTTTCACCACCGTCTGCATGGCGTGGCCCCCTTCGGTGGCGGCATCGCTGGCGGCCAGAGAGAGTTGGTCGGCGGCGACGGCGGTTTCGGCGTTGCTTTGCACCGAGGCGGCCAGCTGGCTCATGGTGGCCACGGTCTGCTGCACGTTGGTCACGGTCTGGCGCGTGCGATCGTTTAAATCTTCGTTACCTTTCGCCAGGGTTTCGCTGCCGTTACGGACGTTCACCACCTGGCTGGAGATATCATTCATCAGCCAGCGGCTCATCAGCCCCAGCTGCCCCACCGCGCGCAGGGTCAGCCCCAGCTCATCGCTGCGGTTAAGGTGATCGACGCTGTGCCTTTCGCCGGTCGCCACCCGCAGAGCCTGGCGCGCCACGTTCTCAACCGGCCGGACGATCTGCTGTTCAAACAGCGCCGCGCCGAGCAGCATAATGGCGGCGCTACAGCCCAGCGCTGCCCAGCCCGCATGGCTGGCGGCGAGGGTCGCGGCCAGTACCGCAAAGAGTATTGCCATCACCCCACGCACCCGCCAGCGCAGCGACAGGGTAGGCAGCTTGCCGAACCAGCTTTTACTGAGCACCAGTCCTTTAACCAGCCGTTTTTTACTGCGCCCTTCGTTCAGGGCCTGGTAGAGCGGCTCGACGGCGGCGATCTCGTCCCGGGTGGCGGCCACGCGAATGGACATATAGCCGGTAACGCGACCGTCGCGCACCATCGGCACGGCGTTCGCCCGCACCCAGTAGTGGTCGCCGTTTTTACGGCGGTTTTTGACAATACCGCTCCAGGGCTCGCCCTGTTGCAGGGTGTACCACATGTCGGCAAAGGCCGCTTTTGGCATATCGGGATGGCGAACCATATTGTGCGGCTGGCCGATCATCTCCTCTAGCCGGTAACCGCTCACCTGCACAAAGGTGTCGTTAGCGTGGGTAATATAGCTCTGGAGATCGGTGGTGGACATCAGGGTGGTGTCAGCGTCCAGTGGATACTCGGACTGGGTGACAAACGGCTGAGAAGACATGTGGGCATCCCTTGCAGGTTACTTTATTGTTAATACGAAGTGTTAAAATCTTTTCGGCGTGTTGCGATTTATCTTTAGTGTCATTACCTGCGCGGGATCGCAGATTTGGCCTAAACCGCATTTTTTGTATGCTTTTTAATTGTTTGATCTTAAATAGTTTCGCAAAGAATTTACTTACAAAGGGGTATGACTTAACGCTCGCTTACCATTCGCTTTACGCACCCTGCTGGTGCAAATGCACTGTTATAGAGACTTTTTCTGCTCCCCTTTTTCCCGACCCGCGCGCCCCTTCCAGCGTTCCGCATGATTAAATTTTGTGCAACATTGTTTTAACCTGGCGTTTATCCCGATTTTTGCTAAGGCCAGGGAAGTGGCGTAATCCCTGCAATACTTATCTCAGTATCATGTGATACGCCATCCCCGGGAGCACATCTTGAACAGGTTACCTTCCAGCGCCTCGGCTCTTGCCTGTACCGCGCACGCACTGAATATCATTGAAAAGCAAACGCTTGATCATGATGAGATGAAACAACTTAACCGAGAGGTGATTGACTACTTTAAAGAGCATGTAAATCCGGGATTTTTAGAGTACCGAAAATCTGTTACCGCTGGCGGGGATTACGGAGCCGTAGAGTGGCAGGCGGGGAGTCTGAATACGCTTGTCGACACCCAGGGACAGGAGTTTATTGATTGCCTGGGTGGGTTTGGCATTTTCAACGTGGGGCACCGTAATCCAGTTGTGGTTTCCGCCGTACAAAATCAGCTTGCAAAACAACCTCTTCATAGCCAGGAGCTGCTCGATCCACTGCGGGCGATGCTGGCCAAAACCCTGGCGGCGCTGACGCCCGGCAAACTGAAATACAGCTTCTTCTGTAACAGCGGCACGGAATCGGTCGAAGCGGCGCTTAAGCTCGCCAAAGCGTACCAGTCCCCGCGCGGCAAGTTCACCTTTATCGCCACCAGCGGCGCCTTCCACGGTAAATCCCTGGGCGCGCTCTCCGCAACGGCAAAATCGACCTTCCGCAAACCCTTTATGCCGCTGCTGCCGGGCTTCCGCCACGTGCCCTTTGGTGATATTGACGCCATGCGCACCATGCTGAGTGAATGCCATAAAACCGGCGATGACGTGGCGGCGGTGATCCTCGAGCCTATCCAAGGCGAAGGCGGGGTAATCCTGCCGCCGCAGGGCTATCTGCCCGCCGTGCGTCAGCTGTGCGATGAGTTTGGCGCCCTGCTGATCCTCGACGAAGTGCAGACCGGGATGGGGCGTACCGGCAGGATGTTTGCCTGCGAGCATGAGAACGTGCAGCCAGACATTCTATGCCTCGCGAAAGCGCTGGGCGGTGGCGTGATGCCGATTGGCGCCACCGTCGCCACCGAAGAGGTCTTCTCGGTGCTGTTCGATAATCCTTTCCTGCACACCACCACCTTTGGTGGCAACCCGCTGGCCTGTGCGGCGGCGCTGGCGACCATCAACGTGCTGCTGGAGGAGAATCTCCCGGCGCAGGCGGAGCAGAAAGGCGACATGCTACTGGACGGCTTTTTACAGCTGGGCCGGGAATACCCGGATCTGGTGCAGGATGCCCGCGGTAAAGGGATGCTGATGGCCATTGAGTTTGTCGATAACGAAACCGGTTATAACTTCGCCAGCGAGATGTTCCGCCAGCGGGTACTGGTGGCTGGCACCCTCAATAACTCGAAAACCATTCGCATCGAACCCCCGCTTACGCTCTCGGTTGAGCAGTGCGACCAGGTGCTGAAAGCAGCGCGTACCGCCCTGGCAGCGCTGCGGGTAAGCGTGGAAGAGGCGTAAATCACTCCCCCTCCCGCTACGGGAGGGGGATTTTTAGCGATGAAACTCCGCCACCGTCATGGTAAAGCGCAGCAGGCTGTCGCCCTCATTGGCATAGCTATGCGCCGCTGCGGTTTTGGCCACCGCCGACGCGCCCGCCGCGACCTGCGTCAGGGTCTCGTCTACCTTCAGGGTCAGGATACCGGAGTCAACGTGCAGCAGCTCAAAGGTGCCCGCCGGGTGCCCCGGCGAGGTAAAACGCTCCCCCGGATACATCTCCCAGCGCCACAGCTCGATCATATCCGGCCCGGCGCTTCCCGCCAGCAGCCGCGCGCTGCCGCCCTGCTCCCCCTGCCACAGCACCGGAATGGCGGCGGCCTCGATAACCTGCACCAGAGGGTCGCTGGCGACGTTGACAATTTCTGCCACCGAGATGCCCAGCGCGGCGGCCAGCTTGCACAGCAGGGCGATGCTGGGATTTGCCGCCCCTTTCTCGATCTCCACCAGCATACCTTTGCTGACCCCCGCCCGGCGCGACAGTTCGTCCAGCGATAATTTCTTCTCTTTGCGCCAGTTGCGAATACGGGTGGCGACGGCCAGGCTTACCCGGGCGACATCGGCACCCGCATCAGTCAATATATTGACTTTATCAGTCATTGGTCACTACCATGGTCTAAAACAGTCATTACAGGATTATTTATGTCTGCCGTTACGCCGTCAATAGATCCGCGCCTTGCGGAGATCGCCCCGGGCTTTCGCGCCCTGAGCATTGTGGTTACCGCCGCGCCCATTGCCCACCCTGACGTTGCTCCCGCTGCCCTTGCAGAGGCCTGCCGGCAGGTGCTGAATGACGATGTTCCCTGGGCCGGGCCGCACCTTGCCGCCTGGGATGAGGTTTTTAAAGCCTTTGGCGCCAAACCGAAGCGCACGCCCTGCTCCGCCTCCGCGCTGCGCAAGCGGGTGCTGAAAGAGGGCACGCTGCCCTCGCTCGATCCGGTGGTGGATATCTACAACGCCATCAGTATCCGCTACGCGATTCCGGTGGGCGGTGAAAATCTGGCGGCCTATCAGGGGGCACCGCGCCTGACGCTGGCCGAGTGTAACGAGCCTTTTGATACCCTGAAAGAGGGTCAGCCGGTGGTGGAATATCCGGAGGCCGGGGAGGTTATCTGGCGCGACGATGCGGGCGTGACCTGCCGCCGCTGGAACTGGCGCCAGGGCGTGCGCACTCGTCTTGATAGCCAGGCGCAAAGCATGTGGTTTATTCTGGAAAGCCTGCCCGCCATGCCGCTGACGGCGCTGGAGGAGGCGGGGAACGCGCTGGTAAGTCATCTGCAACGGCTGATGCCGGGCGCCACGGCGCAGGTGCAGCTGCTGGAATGCTAAGAGGATAAGGCTATGTTTCACGGGTTAAGCGCTTTTCCGTTAACGCCTCTGAAAGAGGGGAAGTTTGACGAACGGGCCTTCACGCGCCTGCTGGCACCGCTGGTGGAGGCGGGGGTTGATTCGCTGGGGGTTCTCGGCTCGACGGGCAGCTACGCCTATCTCACCCTGGGCGAGCGCGCGCAGATCGCCCGCTGCGCGGTGGAGCACGCTAACGGCATCCCGGTGATGGTGAGTATCGGCGTCCTCAGGCTGGACGATATTCTGCGTCTGGCCGATGAGGCGCAGGCGGCGGGCGCGGCGGGCGTGCTGATGGCCCCGGTGTCCTACCAGCGGCTGACCGCGGATGAAGCCTTTAGCCTCTATGAAAGAGTAACCCGGCAGCTCTCGGTGCCGCTCTGCGTCTACGATAATCCGGCCACCACCGGGTTTGAGTTCAGCCGCGAGCTAATGATGGCGGTGGCGGCGCTACCTAATATTGGCTCGGTGAAATTTGGCCGCGTGCCGGAAGATGTGTCGCAGTTGCGCGCGCGGCTTCCGGCGGGGGTGACCATGGGGATCAGCGGCGACTGGCAGGCGGCATCAGCCCTGCAGGCCGGGTTTGATGTCTGGTATTCGGTCATCGGCGGGCTCTTCCCACAGACGGCAATAGCCATTGTTCGCGCCCAGGATAGCGCGCCATCCGACAGGCTCGAACCGCTGTGGGCCCTGTTTCGCCAGTACGGCAGCCTGCGGGTGATGGCCGCCGCGGCGGAAATGGCGGGGAAAGTTACTGCCCCTGCGCTCCCCTTCCCGCTGCAGGCGCTAAGCGGCGAGCCGCGCCAGCGGCTGGCAGCGATAATTAACGAACTGGCGCTGGCCTGAGACACGCCGGGCATCGCCCGGCAATTCACTATTCCGGCAGCAGCCCGACAAAGCAGCGTTTTTTACGCGGCTCCGACATCAGATCTTCCAGCTTCTCCACGCAGGCCAGATAGTGCGGCGTCTGCTTGTGCGCCAGCACCGCCTCGTCATCTTTATAGGCTTCGTAGATAAAGAAGCGGGTTTTCACCCGGGGGTCCTGCAGGACGTCAAAACGCAGGTTTCCCGGCTCCTGGATCGCCCCCTCGTGGTTTGCGCGAAACACCTCCAGAAACTCATCCACCCGATCCGGCTTGATGTTGATCTCAACTAAGGTCACGTTCATTTAGCTTCTCCCTGTTTTTCGTCCTGCCAGAACTGATACGCCTCACGCGCGCTCAGATTCTCGTGGACCACCTTTTTCACCGCTTTAAGCATGGCAAGCGGCGCGCTGGACTGGAAGATGTTGCGCCCCATATCCACGCCGGACGCCCCCTGGTCGATGGCGCGCCAGCACATCTCCAGCGCCCCCTGCTCCGGCAGTTTTTTGCCGCCGGCAATGACAATCGGCACCGGGCAACTGGCGGTCACCTTCTCGAACCCCTCATCCACGTAATAGGTTTTCACGCACTGGGCCCCCATTTCGGCGGCGATGCGGCTGGCAAGCGAGAAGTAGCGCGCGTCGCGGGTCATCTCTTTGCCAACGCCGGTTACCGCCAGCACGGGCATGCCGTAGCGCGCCCCCGCATCCACCAGCTTGATGATGTTGTTGATCGATTGATGTTCAAACTCACTGCCAATGTATACCTGCGCCGCTACCGCGCAGACGTTCAGGCGCAGGGCATCCTCCATGGCGACCGCCACGCACTCGTTGGAAAGCTCACCTAAAATGGAGTTGCCGCCGGAGGCACGCAGTACCACCGGTTTATTGGTCGCCGCCGGTACGGTGCTGCGCAGAATGCCGCGCGTACACATCAGCACGTCGGTTTCGGCGAAGAGCGGTGCGATAGAGAGATCGATGCGTTCAAGGCCGGTGGTCGGCCCCTGAAAATAGCCGTGGTCAAAGGCCAGCATCACCGTGCGGTTGCTTTGCGGGCTGAAGATGCGCGCCAGCCTTGACTGCATCCCCCAGTCGAGCGAGCCGCAGCCCTTCAGGGTATAGGGTGCGTTTACCTGCGGCGTACCGATGCCAAAATCCTTTCCGTCTTTGATGTCGTCTAAATCAGCCATTTGATCCCCCGTCAGAAGTCGTATTTATCGATGTTCTCTTTGGTGAACACCACCCGCTCCGGCAGCAGTACGATGCCGTTGCCCTTCGCTTCATACTGATAGCCCTGCACGCTGTTCGGCTCGACCTTCAGCGTGCCGATATCTTTTACCTCCAGGCTGTCGCCCACGTTAAGATCGCCCTTTTTCAGCATCCGATCGGCGACGTTGACCGCAATTTTGCCCTGCTGCACCACATCCCACAGGCCGAAGGCTTTCACCGTGCCGCGCTCCACGTACGGGCGCATCACGTTTGGGGTACTGAACCCGACAATCGCCACCCCTTCACGCTTGAGGTTTTCTGCCGCCTGCGCCGCCGCCGGCAGGGCGTTGGCGTCCGGGGCGATGATCGCATCCAGATCCGGGTACGCTTTTAAGATCCCCTCGGCGGTTTGCAGCGATTTGGTGGCGTCGTTATAGCCAAACTGGGTGGTGACCACCTGCCACTGGGGATGATCTTTTTCGATTTTGGCCTTCGCCTCTTTCACCCACTGGTTCTGGTCGGTGACGGTGGGGCTGGAGTAGAAGAACGCCACTTTGGCGTTGGGTTTGGTGACCTGCTTGCCGGCCATCTCCACCAGCAGGCCGCCGAGCTGCTCCGGGGTGCCCTGGTTGATGTAAATGCTACGGCACTCGGGTTTGGTGTCAGAATCCCAGGTCAGGACTTTCACGCCGCGCTGCATGGCGCGTTTGAGTGCCGGGCAGAGGCCGTCCGGCGAGACGGCGGAGACGATAATGGCGTTATAGCCCTGGTTGACGAAGTTATTGATGAGCTGCACCTGGCCGGAGACGCTGGGCTCGGTCGGGCCGTCGTAGGTCACCTCGGTGCCAAGCGCCTTACCCGCCTCTTTTGCGCCGTTGCCGCCGCTGGTAAAGAAGCCAACGCCCACCAGCTTCGGTATAAAAGCAATGCGATCCGCGGCCTGCGCCGAGGCGAAACTTAACGCCATCGCCAGCACTATCAGTTTTGTTTTCATCTTACGCTCCGGGTATTTCTTGTGAGGAGAGAACGCACCCATTCACGGTGCAAGCTCAGCGAACGTCCCATCACCACCACAACCAACAGCGCCCCTGACAGCGCGCTCGACACCTGGTTGGGGATGCCGACCATCTGTAAACCCTGTTGCAGATACCCCACCAGCAGCGCCGCCAGTGCCGTACCGATAACCGAACCTGAACCGCCATAAATATTGGCCCCGCCGAGCACCGCGGCGGTAAGCGCCGGCATTAGCAGATCGCGCCCCAGATCCGAACGCGCCGAGCCGAAATAGGAGACCATCACCAGCGCGGCAATGGCCGAGGCCACCCCCACCAGACCATAGAGCGCGTAGGGCATACCGTTAACCGACAGCGCCGCGTAGCGCGCCGCCCGCGGGTTTTGCCCAATCAGGAACAGGTGGCGGCCAAAGCGCCCACGATGGGTAATCAGCCAGAAGAAGGCGGTAATCAGCGCAAACAGCACCAGCGGGATCGGCAGGCCGAACAGGGTCAGGTTGGCGAAGGCGGTAAAGCTCTCCGGGAAGCCGCCAATCCCCTCGTAGCCGGTCGCGCCCGCCATGCCGGAGAGCAGCAGCGCCCCGCCGCCGTAGAGGTAGAGTGTGCCGAGGGTAATCACCAGCGGGCTGATGCCGGTGTAGTGGATCAGCGCCGCGTTGAGCAGGCCACACAGCAGGCCGAGCAGCAGGGTCAGCGGAATGGCGACCGCCATGGGCCATCCCGCCTGCATCATCACCCCCAGGGCGATAGCGCACAGGCCGATGGTGGAGCCGAGCGAAATATCGATCCCGCCGCTGATAATCACTAATGTGAGCGGCAGGGCGACGATGCCGATACAGATAAAATCGCTGGTGCTGAAGAGCAGCATATTGATATCCAGCATGCGCGGGTTGATGGCACCGAAGAGCAGGATTTCGAGCACCAGTAAAATCAGCAGCGCGCTTTCCCAGTTAAGCTTCATTTATGCCACCTCTTTTTTGCGTTTGGGAAAGGGGGTGACGTGCTTTCCCCCTTTGTTACCCGGCTGGAAGCGGCCGTACTTCAGCGCCCGCTGATGGCGCGCCAGCGCCTGGCGCAGCCGCCCGTCGAGCACCAGCACCCCCAGCAGCACCAGCCCGGCGATAAAGTCGTTCCACCAGGCCGGAAGCCGGAACAGCACCAGCACGGTATCGATTTGCGTCAGGAAAAAGGCACCGAGGAAGGCGCCGATAAGCGTGCCGGTGCCGCCTAAAAGCGAGATGCCCCCGAGCACGCAGGCGGCGATGGCTTTCATCTCCAGCCCGCTACCGGTCTGGTTGGGGACAAAGCCGATCTGCGCGGCAAAGACAATGCCGGCGCAGGCCGCCAGCATGCCGTTCAGGGTAAAGGCGAGCATCCGGGTGCGGTTTACCGCCACCCCGAGCTGGCGCGCGGCGGCGAGGTTATCCCCCACGGCGTAAAAATCCCGGCCGGCGGCGGTACGTGACAGGGCCCAGGCACCCGCGGCCGCCAGAAACAGCACCGCGATGCCCAGCGGCGAGACGCCCAGCGCGACGGGCTCGGAGAGCGCCTTCAGCCCCGGCGGCAGCCCTTCGATCCACTTCCCGCCGGTCCAGAGCAGCATGCCGCCGCGGTACAGCCCCAGCGTCCCCAGGGTGGCGACAATCGCCGGAATGCGCAGCCCCACCACCAGCAGGCCGTTAAAGGCCCCGGCCAGGGCGCCAATTGCCAGCGCAAAGAGCATGGCCACCGGCAGGCTGTAGCCGTTGTTGAGGGCCACCCCCACGGCGATGGCGCACAGCCCGACGGTGGAGCCCACGGAGACATCGATATTGCGGGTCAGCATCACCAGCGCGGCGCCAAGGGCCAGCAGGATCAGGATTTGCGAGCTGGCGAAGATCATCCCCAGCGTCTGGAAACTTAAATAGGCCGGGTTGAGCGCCACCAGCACGACGAACAGCGCCAGAATGGCCAGTAACGCGCTCAGCTC
>DKMV01000303.1:8842-9010 GCA_002469605.1 Leclercia sp. UBA7405 | reverse complement strand
GTTTTGAACGCCGCCGGGCCATCTTCCAGCTGTACGCCGCGGGACAGTTCGCGGACTTTATTGTCATCCACTTCGCCGAACACGCGCACCGCGTATTCACGCTCGACTTCACGGCTTGGGTGCATCAGGCGGTTTGCCAGTTCACCATCGGTGGTGAACAGCAGCAGG
>DKMV01000303.1:477-8674 GCA_002469605.1 Leclercia sp. UBA7405 | reverse complement strand
CAGCAGCAGGCCGCAGGTGTTGACGTCAAGACGCCCCACCGCAATCCAGCGCGCGCCGCGCAGTTTTGGCAGGCGATCGAAGACCGTCGGGCGGCCTTCCGGATCGTTACGGGTGCACAGCTCCCCTTCCGGCTTGTAATAGGCCAGCACACGGCAGATCTGCTCCGCAGACTCTTTTACCGAAATCAGGTGCCCGTCAATACGGATCTTCAACCCGGGTACGATTTCCACACGATCGCCCAGGGTGGCGATTTTGCCATCCACACTGACGCGTCCTGCCTGGATAATGGTTTCGATTTCACGGCGTGAGCCGTGGCCAGCACGCGCCAGCACTTTCTGTAATTTCTCGCTCATTGAGCTTCCTTCAGGTGTCGCCTTCACAGGCGTCTGGATACTTTCGAAAACAACGAGTTCGCAAAATAATGACTTAACTCACTGTTCTGAAACGCTTTCATGGTTCATGGCATGGCAAACAAGGCTGCTCTATGCTCTAACACGCAATGATTCGTGGCCGCACATACTACACGAATTTTAGACTAAATGATTCAACAAGTTTATGCGTCTGAGATGGGGTGGTGACATGCTGGAATAAGCCCAACGGCTCAGAAATAAAATACGCCCATGTGTCTATTTATAGAAGCAGATAAGGAGTGTGGGCGCAGGCGTCATACACAGCGATGACAGCCGTTAGCCATAAAATAATGATGTATTTACTTAGCTGGAGAGACGTCAAAAAGAAACCATTATCGCGGTCTCCCGCGATAATAATCACTGCTTACATGAAAGGTTTTACGTCGCCTACACCTTCACGAATTACCGTCGGGCCGTCTTCAGTTAAATCCACCACCGTGGTGGGCTGCTGACCGAGGTAGCCGCCGTGGATGATAAGATCGACCACTTTCTCGAGGCGATCTTTAATCTCTTCCGGATCGGATTCGGTAAATTCACTGCCGGGCAGCATCAGCGAGGTCGAGAGCATAGGCTCGCCCAGCGTCTCCAGCAGTGCCTGTGCGATAGGGTTGGACGGCACGCGCATCCCGATGGTTTTGCGCTTCTCCTGCAGCAGGCGACGCGGCACCTCTTTGGTGCCTTTCAGGATGAAAGTGTAGTTGCCTGGCGTGTTGTTTTTGATCAAGCGAAACGCCACGTTATCCACGTAAGAGTAGGTGGAGAGCTCCGACAGATCCCGGCACATCAGGGTAAAGTTGTGCCCGTCCGGCAGCTGGCGAATGCGGCAGATACGCTCCATCGCCCCTTTATCTTCGATTTTGCAGCCCAGAGCGTAGCCGGAGTCGGTCGGATAGACGATCACGCCGCCCTTACGCACAATCTCCACCGCCTGGTTGATTAATCGCGGCTGCGGGTTATCCGGATGGATATAGAAAAATTGACTCATACTTCCCTCTCTTCGGTTGGTACTGGCTGTTCCCAGAGCTGCCACACCGGCTCCACGCCTGCGGGTAACCACAGCTTGCGGCCCAGTTCGATCCACGGGCAGGGCTGATGAAAATCAGAGCCCTGGGAGCCCAACAGACCAAACTGCAAGGCATACGCGGCAAGCTGCGTGCGCTCGTTGGGGGCCTGCTGACACTGGGACACTTCCATCGCATCACCGCCGTGCTCGGCAAAGTATGCCAGCAGCCTTTTCAGCCACTTGGCAGAAAGGTTATACCGTGCCGGGTGGGCCAGTACCGCCTTACCGCCAGAATGATGAATGACATCAATAGCTTGTTCTATTGTACACCACTGCGGGGGAACGTATCCGGTTTTCCCGCGCGCGAGATACTTTTTAAAAACGTCGGCCATGTTACCGGCTTTGCCCGCCTCGACCAGGAAACGAGCGAAATGGCCGCGGGTAACCGCCCCGCCTTTTGCCATCCGCATTGCGCCCTCCAGGGCACCGGGAATATGCGCCTTTTCCAGCCGCTCGGCGATCAGGCGGGCCCGCTCGTTGCGGCGCGCTTTTTGTTCATCCAGAAAAGCGCGCATATTTGCATTTTCAATATCGATGTTCAGGCCAACGATATGGATTTCATGGTTTTCCCAGAGAGTGGAAATCTCCACGCCGGGAATTAAGGTCAGGGGCAAACCGCTGCGGGCAATTTCCGCCCGGGCCGCCGGGATAGCCCCGGTGGTATCGTGATCGGTGATAGCCAGCGTACCGACGCGCATCTGATGAGCGCGATGAACCAGTTCCTCGGGGGTTAGCAGGCCGTCAGAGGCCTGAGTATGGCTATGTAAATCGTAGATCACTGCGTAATTCGTGTCGCTCAAAGCGGCTCCCGTCACTGAATTCTTTTATTTGCGCTGGCTATGATAACGGCATGCGGCGAATAACTGAAATCGGGGGTTGACAACTCGCCATCGAACTAGTTAACTAGTACGCAAGTTCACTTAGCAAGGTATCTGATAATGACCGCATATTTCTCTCTGCATGGTTGGTGGCGCACTTCCTGATCTCCGGGCAGTGTCGCGCTTTGCGTAGCGCATACAGATACCAGGCCCGCCATGACGCGGGCTTTTTTTTGAACAGAATAAAGAGAACACCATAATGCAAACAGCCAAACCCACCCTGGAACTGCTCGTTCGTGACGCGGCCTACCGTCACAACCCTACCGCGCTTTTTAACCAGCTTTGCGGCGCCCGCGCGGCCACCCTACTGCTGGAATCTGCCGACATCGACAGCAAAGATGACCTGAAAAGCCTGCTGCTGGTGGACAGCGCGCTGCGCATTACCGCCATGGGTGACGTAGTCACTATCCAGGCATTGTCGGCCAACGGCGCCGCGCTGTTGCCGCTGCTGGATGCCGCTCTGCCTGCGGGCATTGAAAACGAACAGCGTCCGGAAACGCGCGTTCTGCACTTCCCGCCGGTAAGCCAGCTGCTGGATGAGGATGCCCGCCTTTGCTCCCTGTCGGTATTTGACGCCTTCCGTCTGTTGCAGGAGCTGGTCAGGGTGCCGGAGAGCGAGCGCGAAGCCATGTTCTTTGGCGGGCTGTTTGCCTACGATCTGGTTGCTGGCTTTGAAGCGCTGCCGCCGGTTGAGCAGGGTAACCGCTGCCCGGACTACTGCTTCTACCTGGCAGAAACCCTAATGGTGATCGACCACCAGAAGAAAAGCACCCGTATCCAGGCAAGTCTGTTCACCCCGCAGGCCGAAGAGAAGCAGCGCCTTGAACAACGTCTCGCCCAGCTGCAACAGCAGATGAGCGAAGAGCCGCCCGCCCTGCCGGTGCAGCGTGTCGAACAGATGCGCTGTGAAGTGAGCCAGACGGATGACGAATACGGCGTGGTGGTTCGCCAGATGCAAAAAGCGATCCGCGCCGGTGAGATTTTCCAGGTCGTGCCGTCCCGTCGTTTCTCTCTGCCCTGCCCGTCCCCGCTGGCGGCCTACGACGTACTCAAGAAGAGCAACCCCAGCCCCTATATGTTCTTTATGCAGGATAACGACTTCACCCTGTTCGGCGCGTCGCCGGAGAGTTCGCTGAAGTATGACGCCACCAGCCGCCAGATTGAAATTTACCCCATTGCTGGCACTCGCCCGCGCGGTCGCCGCGCCGATGGCTCGTTGGACCGGGATCTAGACAGCCGCATCGAGCTTGAGATGCGTACCGATCAGAAAGAGATGTCCGAACATTTAATGCTGGTGGATCTGGCGCGTAACGATCTGGCCCGCATCTGCACCCCAGGCAGCCGCTACGTGGCGGATTTAACCAAAGTGGATCGCTATTCCTTCGTGATGCACCTCGTCTCCCGCGTGGTGGGCGAGCTGCGCCAGGATCTGGACGTGCTGCACGCCTATCGCGCCTGCATGAACATGGGCACCCTGAGCGGCGCGCCAAAGGTGCGCGCCATGCAGCTTATCGCCCAGGCGGAGGGGCGGCGGCGCGGAAGCTATGGCGGCGCGGTGGGCTACTTTACCGCCCACGGCGATCTGGATACCTGCATCGTTATCCGCTCTGCCTACGTTGAAGACGGCATCGCCACCGTTCAGGCCGGCGCGGGCATCGTGCTGGATTCGGTTCCCCAGTCTGAAGCGGACGAAACCCGCAATAAAGCCCGCGCGGTACTGCGCGCAATTGCCACTGCGCATCACGCACAGGAGATTTTCTGATGGCTGACATTCTGCTGCTCGATAACATCGACTCCTTCACGTACAACCTGGCAGATCAGCTGCGGGCAAACGGCCACAACGTAGTGATCTACCGCAACCACGTTCCGGCGCAGACCCTGATTGACCGTCTGGCCACCATGCCAAATCCGGTGCTGATGCTCTCTCCCGGTCCCGGCGCGCCGAGCGAAGCGGGCTGTATGCCGGAGCTGCTGACCCGCCTGCGCGGCAAGCTGCCGATTATCGGCATCTGCCTCGGCCATCAGGCGATTGTGGAAGCCTATGGCGGCTACGTCGGCCAGGCGGGCGAGATCCTGCACGGCAAAGCCTCGAGCATTGAACATGACGGCCAGGCGATGTTTGCCGGGCTGATGAACCCGCTGCCGGTGGCGCGCTACCACTCGCTGGTGGGAAGCGATATTCCGGCGGGCCTGACCATCAACGCCCATTACAACGGCATGGTGATGGCCGTGCGCCACGACGCGGATCGCGTATGCGGCATGCAGTTCCACCCGGAATCCATTCTCACCTCCCAGGGGGCTCGCCTGCTGGAGCAGACGCTCAACTGGGCGCTGCAGAAGCTGGAGCAGACCAACACCCTGCAGCCCATCCTGGAAAAACTGTATCAGGCCCAGACCCTGAGCCAGCCGGAAAGCCATCAGCTCTTCTCCGCTGTAGTGCGCGGCGAGCTCAAGCCTGAGCAGCTGGCCGCGGCGCTGGTGAGCATGAAAGTGCGCGGCGAACAGCCGCAGGAGATTGCCGGTGCGGCCACCGCCCTGCTGGAAAACGCCGCCCCCTTCCCACGCCCGGATTATCTCTTTGCCGATATCGTGGGGACCGGCGGCGACGGCAGCAACAGCATCAACATCTCTACCGCCAGCGCCTTTGTGGCCGCCGCCTGCGGCATAAAGGTGGCCAAGCACGGGAACCGCAGCGTCTCCAGCCGCTCCGGCTCGTCCGACCTGCTGGCGGCGTTTGGCATCAATCTGGATATGAACGCCGAGAAGTCCCGCGACGCGCTGGACGAGCTGGGGGTCTGCTTCCTGTTTGCCCCGAAATATCACACCGGCTTCCGCCACGCCATGCCGGTTCGCCAGCAGTTAAAAACCCGCACCCTGTTTAACGTGCTGGGGCCGCTCATCAACCCGGCGCATCCGCCGCTGGCGCTGATTGGCGTCTACAGCCCGGAACTGGTGCTGCCGATTGCCGAAACGCTGCGAGTGCTGGGCTATCAGCGCGCCGCCGTGGTGCACAGCGGCGGCATGGACGAAGTCTCTCTGCACGCCCCGACCCTGGTGGCCGAGCTGTGCAATGGGGAGATCAAAAGCTATCAGCTTGAAGCGCGCGATTTTGGCCTGACCCCTTATCATCAGGAGGCGCTGGCGGGCGGCACCCCGGAAGAAAACCGTGACATTCTCACCCGCCTGTTACAAGGTAAAGGTGAAGCCGCCCACGAGGCCGCCGTGGCGGCCAACGTCGCCATGCTGATGCGCCTGCACGGCGAAGAAGATCTTCAGGCTAACGCGCAGAAAGTTATTCAGGTATTGCGCTCTGGCGCAGCATACGATCGTGTGACCGCACTTGCGGCAAGAGGGTAAAGCATGCAGACCGTTTTAGCGAAAATCGTCGCCGACAAGGCTATCTGGGTAGAAGCGCGCAAGGCGCAGCAGCCGCTCGCCAGCTTCCAGAATGAGGTCGTGCCCAGCAGCCGTCGTTTCTATGATGCCCTGCAGGGCGCGCGTACGGCCTTTATTCTTGAGTGCAAAAAGGCATCTCCTTCGAAAGGGACGATCCGCGACGACTTCGATCCGGCGGCTATCGCCGGCGTTTACAAGCATCACGCCTCCGCCATCTCCGTGCTGACGGATGAGAAATATTTCCAGGGCAGCTTCGATTTTCTGCCTATCGTCAGCGGCATCGCGCCGCAGCCGATTTTGTGCAAAGACTTTATCATCGACCCGTATCAGATCTGGCTGGCGCGCTTTTACCAGGCCGACGCCTGCCTGCTGATGCTTTCGGTGCTTGACGACGAGCAGTACCGCCAGCTCGCCGCCGTGGCCCATAGCCTGAAGATGGGCGTGCTCACCGAAGTGAGCAACGAAGAGGAGCTGGAGCGCGCCATTGCCCTGGAAGCAAAAGTGGTGGGGATCAATAACCGCGACCTGCGCGATCTCTCCATCGATCTGAACCGTACCCGCCAGCTGGCGCCGCGCCTCGGCGCCGGGGTCACGGTGATCAGCGAGTCGGGCATTAACAGCTACGCCCAGGTGCGCGAGCTGAGCCACTTTGCCAACGGCTTTTTGATTGGCTCCGCCATGATGGAGCAGGACGACCTCAGCGCCGCCGTGCGCCGGGTTCTGCTTGGCGAGAACAAAGTCTGCGGCCTGACGCGCCCGGAAGATGCCGCTGCCGCCCACGCCGCGGGGGCTATCTACGGCGGGCTGATTTTTGTTGGTTCGTCACCCCGCGCGGTAGACATTCCTCGCGCCCGTGAGGTGATGGCGGCCGCGCCGCTGCGCTACGTGGGGGTGTTCCGCGACGCCGACATTAACGAGGTGGCGGCCACCGCCGACGCCCTGAACCTGGCCGCCGTACAGCTGCATGGTAGCGAAGACCAGTCTTATATCGATGCCCTGCGCGAGAAGCTCGCCCCACAGGTAGAGATCTGGAAAGCGCTGAGCGTCACCACCACCCTGCCCGCACGCGATCTGCTGCAGGTAAACAAATACGTGCTGGATAACGGCCAGGGCGGAACCGGCCAGCGTTTTGACTGGTCGCTGTTAAACGGCGAGAAGCTGGATAACGTCCTGCTCGCCGGCGGCCTGGGCCCGGATAACTGCGTTGAAGCCGCTAAAGCCGGCTGCGCAGGTCTTGATTTCAACTCAGGCGTCGAATCACAGCCGGGCATTAAAGATGCCGGCAAACTGGCTTCGGTGTTTAAAACGCTGCGTGCATATTAAGGAAGAGAAGATGACAACATTACTTAACCCCTATTTTGGTGAGTTTGGCGGCATGTATGTGCCGCAGATCCTGATGCCCGCGCTGCGCCAGCTGGAAGAGGCCTTCGTTAGCGCGCAGAAAGATCCCGCCTTCCAGGCGGAGTTTACCGATCTGCTGAAAAACTACGCCGGTCGTCCGACCGCGCTGACCAAATGCCGTAACCTGACCGAAGGCAGCAACACCACCCTTTATCTGAAGCGTGAAGATCTGCTCCACGGCGGCGCACACAAAACTAACCAGGTACTGGGCCAGGCACTGCTGGCAAAGCGAATGGGTAAAACCGAAATTATCGCTGAAACCGGCGCCGGTCAGCACGGCGTGGCCTCTGCCCTTGCCAGCGCCCTGCTCGGCCTGAAGTGCCGCATCTATATGGGTGCAAAAGACGTGGAGCGCCAGTCGCCGAACGTTTTCCGTATGCGGCTGATGGGCGCGGAAGTGATCCCGGTCTACAGCGGCTCCGCTACCCTGAAAGATGCCTGTAACGAGGCGCTGCGCGACTGGTCAGGCAGCTATGAGACCGCACACTATATGCTGGGAACCGCAGCAGGTCCGCACCCCTTCCCGACCATCGTGCGCGAATTCCAGCGCATGATCGGCGAAGAGACCAAAGCGCAGATTCTGGAAAAAGAGGGGCGCCTGCCGGATGCGGTGATCGCCTGCGTCGGCGGCGGCTCAAACGCCATCGGCATGTTTGCCGACTTTATTGACGAGACCAGCGTCGGGCTGATCGGCGTGGAGCCGGCCGGCCACGGTATCGAAACCGGCGAGCACGGCGCGCCGCTGAAGCATGGCCGCGTAGGGATCTACTTCGGCATGAAAGCGCCGATGATGCAGACCGACGAAGGGCAAATCGAAGAGTCTTACTCTATCTCTGCCGGGCTGGACTTCCCGTCCGTGGGGCCACAGCATGCGTTCTTAAACAGCACCGGTCGGGCGGATTACGTCTCTATTACCGATGACGAAGCGCTGGAGGCCTTCAAAACCCTCTGCCGCAAAGAGGGGATCATCCCGGCGCTGGAGTCTTCCCACGCGCTGGCCCATGCCCTGAAAATGATTAAAGAGAACCCGGAAAAAGAGCAGCTGCTG
>DKMV01000303.1:0-307 GCA_002469605.1 Leclercia sp. UBA7405 | reverse complement strand
AAAAGAGCAGCTGCTGGTGGTGAATCTCTCCGGACGCGGCGATAAAGACATCTTCACCGTTCACGATATTTTGAAAGCCCGAGGGGAAATCTGATGGAACGTTACGACAACCTGTTTGCTGAACTGAAAGCCCGCCGGGAAGGCGCCTTCGTTCCCTTTGTGACCCTGGGCGACCCCTCGCCGGAACAGTCGCTGAAAATTATCGACGCGCTGATCGAAGCGGGCGCCGACGCGCTGGAGCTGGGTATCCCCTTCTCCGACCAGCTGGCGGACGGCCCGACCATTCAGAACGCTACCCTGCGCGCCT
>DKMV01000306.1:9482-11880 GCA_002469605.1 Leclercia sp. UBA7405 | reverse complement strand
GTATTGTTTTTTTCATCCAGGAAATCCTTTCAGGATATTTTGATATTTTTGTAAAATGTAATAGATGGTTTCATTAAGGTGTAAATCCCGGTAATCTAATAGATATGCATTACTTTCCAGTCCGTGATATTTCAGTAACCAATAATCGCTGACGATTGAGGCTTGTTGTTCTAATCCGTAATGCAATAAATCACTTTTATCCAGGCTATAGGTATAGTTTGCAACTCCAGAGAGTAAACCTCTTGTTCTGACAAACATTCCTTTTTGAGCCTGCCATACATGCATCATTTCATGCATAAAAAGTTGCCGTTTTTGTAATACCATTTCTAAAGAAAAATCGGGGGAATAGGTCCCCTCACGAAACCACATTTCGCCGTTGGGGCTCATGGCTACGTCATCAAGCTGCATATTAAAGGGCAGATAGCTTTCCCGATGTATCCAAACCTGATGGTAGCGGATACTGTAACCGTACAGCGTTTTAGCCAGCGCAATCTCACCAATCGTTAGCTGCCTGATTCCACCCGGCATAATAGGTGTTCCCGAAGTGGGCCTGATACTCTCGTCAACTGGCATCTTTAATCCCTTTAAAGTGCAATGGAATTGGTTGTTTAGCATACAACTTCACGAGGGGGTAGCAGGTTTCTTGATTCGTCAGATGAATTTTTGCTCAGATGCCGGGGAGATATTATTTCAGTTTGAATTCATGTTATCCGGGCTAAGAGGATAAGCGACAGAAGAGAGACACACTTGCCGGATGGCTAAGCGAGGCCGTCTATCTTTTTGTTACCAGGAAAACGTTCGACACGATTAAACCCTCTCACCGCATTTATTGTTAATAAGCCATTATTTCTGACTATTAAGGTTTATCGTCTGGGTAAGTCCCGATTTTCTTGGCTTTAAGGCAATTGAGTGGCGTTATTTCTAGTATTTTATTCTGCAAGGAGAGCTCTGTTCCCGCCTGCATTTCCTAAGAATTATCTTAAACAGCTTTTGTTTACTTATCTTAAACTTGTCATAAACCCCTCCAATGCTAAGGTTATAAAACATTCTTTTTGGTTATAGATGATATTCCTGAAAGGAATGGTTAACGGTGTATAGCTTATTTAAAAGATTCTCACAGCCATATAAGCCCTGGGTATAAGCGATGCGTGCCTGAATGTTTATTCAGGCCACGGGAAAAGCATCGCCATAATAAATGGATGAGTAAATGCGTTACGATAAATTACGAAAAAAACCACTAGCGGCGATGATCTCTTTTGCGCTGTTACCTTTCTCGGTATGTGCTGAAGATATAGAGATTGCAGATAAAGAAAATGTCTCAGCCATATGGTCACTTAATCAGTTCGTTACCCCTCCCGCGGCGTCGGTAAAAGCCACGAATGGTAATATCACCGTTAACGGTAGCGTAAACGTTGACAGCAGTAATATCCCATCATATCTGGCGAAATATGTCATTTACACCCAGGGCTCAAATATCGATTTGGGGCAGGATTCCACTATTACGTCAGATAACAGCGCCAACGTCATTACCGTCGAAGGCGGCGGTCTGGTTAGCGGAAGTAATCTGGATATTTCCGGGGTCGACGAAAATTACGGCAGCGCGATGGCCAATCTTTTTGGCATAAATACCATTGCGCCAGCAGATAACGCCACCGGTACCTTTATTAATTTCGCCGGGATCACCCGCCTGTCGCTGAATAACTTTACCGGTGATGCGACAGGTATACTGGCGGAGTGCGCTTCCGGCACGGCCTGTAATACCGACCAGACGGCCAATATTCAGCTGGAAAACCTTGGTCTTAACCTTATTGCCAGTGGGAATGCGACAGGCATTAAGGCCCAAGGCCAGAACATCGCCTTTAATGAATCTACCATTGTCGTCAACAGCGACAATGTGAACGCCGCAGTCAACGGGCTGGTGGCGGATAACGGCACGATAACTGCCACTGGTTATACGGATCTTAGCGTATCGGGTAAAGGCGCGTTAACTGCGGTTGCCGCCAGCGGCGAGCGGGCAAATATCGATTTACAGGATGGCACCGCCATTACCTTATATCGCGATGCAGGCGCAGAACAGGGGGCGAAGGGGATTGTCGCCAGTGACGGTGCCCTGGTGCACCTGCGTGATAGCTGGTTAACGCTGTTTAGCGATGCCGGGGTTGCCGATACCGATCGCTTTCTCGTAGCGCAGAATAGCTCGAACATCGTCGTTGATGGCACCCTGACTGCCGTCGTCGACGACACCGCGGTAAAACCCGCATCCGCCGTATACGTTGGTGCAGAGGGCGACAGCGCCATCGAGCTGAACGGCTCTACCACCCTGGGCGATCTGCGCAATGCCGATATCGCCACCGCGTTTCTGGCGAAGGACAGCGGCAGGATAACCCTGGACGACCAG
>DKMV01000306.1:8730-9344 GCA_002469605.1 Leclercia sp. UBA7405 | reverse complement strand
GTTTAACTGCCTGGGGAGATATCACCGCGGATAACGGCGCCGTTGCGTTACGCACTGCGGATAACTCTTACCTGTACAGCACCATCTCCACCGTCAATAACGGCACCGTCGATCTGTCGCTGAACGGGGGCAACAGCCTGTGGGATATGACCGGTAGCTCCACCGTATCCAGCCTGGCGCTGAACAGCGCCACCATTAACTTTGTCAGTGACGCTTCGTCGCAGTTCAAAACCCTGACGGTAGAAGGTGACTACAGCGGCAACGGCGGCACCCTGGTGATGAACGTCACCCTTAACGGCGATGATGATTCGCCGGGGGATCGGATGATTGTTAAGGGTGATACCAGCGGTGCTACCGGCGTGAAGTTCAATAATATCTATGGCCACGGCGAGCACACCGATATGGGGATTAAACTCATTTCGGTGGGCGGTAACTCGGCGGGGCAGTTCGCGCTCGACAGACGCGTTGGCATC
Source organism: Leclercia sp. UBA7405 (assembly GCA_002469605.1). GTDB lineage: Bacteria > Pseudomonadota > Gammaproteobacteria > Enterobacterales > Enterobacteriaceae > Enterobacter. Next base: position 8,871 of record DKMV01000306.1, on the reverse strand, counting down.
GGCCTGTATGACTATGCCCTGGTGCAAAAGGGGCAGAACTGGTATCTGAGCAACAGCCTGGAGGATATTACTCCTGGAGAGACCCCAGCCGCCGATACGGAAGCGGACGACGGCAATGCGACGCCGGAGACCCCGGTCAAT
>DKMV01000306.1:281-8600 GCA_002469605.1 Leclercia sp. UBA7405 | reverse complement strand
AGATGAGGGCAACACCGGCACTACCCCGGAGACCCCGGCTAATCCACCGGCAGATGAGGGCAACACCGGCGCGACCCCAGAAATCCCGACTAATCCACCGGCGGAAGAGGGCAATAGCGGCACCACGCCGGAGACCCCGGCTAATCCACCGGCAGAAGAGGGCAACACCGGCGCGACCCCGGAGACCCCGGTCAATCCACCGGCAGATGAGGGCAATACCGGCACCACGCCGGAGACCCCGGCCACTCCACCGGCGGAAGAGGGCAATACCGGCACCACGCCGGAAAACCCGGCCACGCCGCCCGCCGACAGCGGCGAGGAAGGCGCTGCGGAAACCCCGGCCGAAGGGGATGAGAGCGCGCAGGAGGAGGCGAACAACCCGGACGACGACGACGCCCCGGCCAGCGAGGACGAAAACAGCGGCGAGAGCGCCACTACCGGCAGCTATGACTACGTCAAAGTGTACCGTCCCGAGAGCGGGAGCTATATCGCCAACATGGCCGCAGCCAATACGCTCTTTTTAACGCGTCTGCACGATCGTCAGGGTGAGCATGCATGGGTAGATCCCATCACCGGCGAGCGCCACCTGACCACCATGTGGATGCGCAATAGCGCCTCGCATAACCGTTTTGAAGAGGCGGGCGGGCAGCTTATCAGCCGCAGCAATAACTACACCCTGCAGATCGGCAGCGACGTGGCGCGCTGGAGCACAACGGGTGAAGACAGCCTGCGCCTCGGCGTCATGGCGGGCTATGCCAGCAGCAACAGCAAATCCCGCTCGCAGGTCACCGGCTACACCTCACGCGGTAAGGCCAACGGCTACAGCGCCGGGCTCTACGCCACCTGGTTTGCCGACGACGCGACGCGCACCGGGGCATGGGTGGACAGCTGGGTGCTCTATAACTGGTTCGACAATGAGGTCTCCGGGCATGAGATGCGCACTGAAAAATACCATTCCCGCGGTATTACCGCCTCGCTGGAAGCGGGTTATGCGCTGCCGGTTGGCACCTCGGAGCGCTTTAGCTACTGGCTGGAGCCGCGCGGTCAGGCGGTATTGATGAACGTCAAAGCCGACGACCTGACGGAAGAGCAGGGCACCCGCGTCAGCGGCATCGGCGACGGTAATGTCATGACCCAGCTCGGCATCCGCGCCTGGATGAAGGGAATGCCGGAGAAAGGAGTCTCCGACAGTGTTAAGCCTTATATCGAAACCAACTGGGTACACAACACCCGCGCCTTTGGCGTCAGGATGAACGGTGAAAGCAACACCATGCTCGGCAGTAAAAACCTGCTTGAAGCGCGGGTGGGTGTAGAGGGGCAAATGAGCGATCGGCTGGCGCTGTGGGTGGATGCCGGGCACCAGGTTGGCCATAACAAGTACAGCGAAAGCCGGGGTTCTTTAGGAATTAAATACCAGTTTTAGTCACTGCCTGTGGTGCTTGTCGGCATCATGACTCTCCGTGATGCCGACTTTTTTTTTCGTACCCTTTCGCGGTTTATCTCGCCAGAATCTCTCTTCTTACGATCTCCGCCCCGGCGCTTAAGGCATTAAGCTTGCCGTTGGCAACCCGACGCGCCAGCGGCGCCATCCCGCAGTTGGTGGAGGGATAGAGCTTGTCGGCATCGACAAACTGCAGCGCTTTACGCAGCGTATCCGCGACTTCTTCCGGCGTCTCAATGGTATTGCTCGCCACGTCAATGGCCCCAACCATCACCTTCTTGCCGCGGATCAGCTCCAGCAGATCCATGGGCACGCGCGAGTTATGGCACTCCAGCGAGATGATATCGATATTAGAGGTTTGCAGCTTCGGGAAGGCCTCTTCGTACTGGCGCCACTCCGACCCGAGGCTCTGTTTCCAGTCGGTATTGGCTTTAATGCCGTAGCCGTAGCAGATATGCACCGCCGTCTCACACTTTAGCCCTTCGATGGCGCGTTCTAATGCGGCGATCCCCCAGTCGTTTACCTCGTCAAAAAAAACGTTAAAGGCCGGCTCATCAAACTGGATAATATCGACCCCGGCGGCCTCCAGCTCGCGGGCCTCCTGGTTTAAGATTCGGGCGAACTCCCAGGCCAGCTTTTCGCGGCTTTTATAGTGGCTATCGTACAGGGTATCGATCATCGTCATCGGCCCGGGCAGAGCCCATTTGATCGGGCGATCGGTGAGCTGGCGCAGATACTTGGCATCGTCGATAAACACCGGCTTCGGTCGGGTGACGGCGCCTATAACGGTAGGTACGCTGGCGTCGTAGCGATTACGAATGCGCACCACCTCGCGCTTTTCAAAATCAACGCCGCTCAGGTGCTCAATAAAGGTGGTGACGAAGTGCTGACGGGTCTGCTCGCCGTCGCTGACGATATCAATCCCCGCCCGCAGTTGATCGTCCAGCGACAGGCGCAGCGCATCCTGTTTGGCCTCGATCAGCTCCTGGTCCTGTAGTTTCCAGGGTGACCAGAGTTTCTCGGGCTCGGCAAGCCAGCAGGGCTTGGGCAAACTGCCGGCGGTGGAAGTAGGGAGCAATGTTTTCATAGCAGGTGACCTTATATTTTTTTAATTAAAGCGCGTACTGAGCAGACCATTGCTCAAGAATATTTTTATAGGGCTTGATAAAGTGCTCTTCGGTAAATTTGCCTTGCTCAACCGCCAGCTGGCTGCGCTCTTCCCGGTCATAGACAATTTTGGTTAATGAGTGATCCTGGTTATTAAGATCGGGCTGGTAATATTCACCCGCCGCCGAGTTAGCGTTATAAATTTCCGGGCGATAGATCTTCTGGAAAGTCTCCATGGTGCTGATGGTGCCGATCAGCTCAAGATTGGTGTAATCGCGCAGTAAATCGCCGCAGAAATAGAAGGCCAGCGGCGCAACGCTGTTTTCCGGCATAAAGTAGCGCACTTCTAACCCCATTTTTTTGAAGTAGAGCTCCGTCAGGGAAGAGCCTTCCTGCCGGTATTCGACGCCCAGTACGGGGTGCACGTTCCCGGTACGGTGATAGCTGTTTTTATTCGAGACGCTCAGGCAGATAACCGGCGTTTTGCTGAATTTTGCTTTGTATTCCAACGATTTAACGAAATGCTTAAAGATAGTGCCGTGCAGATCGCCAAAGTTGTCCGGAATGGTGAACTGCGCCTGTTGCCTGTTGTGATCGGGCAGATAAATGCTGAAGTCATAGTCCCGCACATAGGAGGAGAAATTATTCCCCACGATGCCTTCGATACGTTCGTGGGTTTGAGTATCGATAATGGTGGTCTTTAATATTTCAATCGCCGGGAAACTTTTAGCATTATCCCCGGAGCCGATATTCATTTCGACCGAAATAATGTCAAGCTCAACATTGTAGCGATCGCCTTTAGGGTTATCCCAGCGCGCCAGGGAATTAAAACGATTATTCATCATCACCAGGGTGTTACGCAGGTTCTCCTGGCGGTTCTTTCCTCTGGCTAAATTAGCAAAGTTAGTGGTGATACGGGTATTTTCCGAGGGATTATAATTCTCGTCAAAACGGCTGCTTTTAATCGCAAAGGTGAAGTTTTTGCTCATGGTGATCCGGCGCCCTGGTCTCTGATATGAAAACTAAACGCCTGTGCTGGAGTGCTTATTCGGCCGTCTTCATGTTATCAATTGGTTAATGTTATTGATGTTATGCCAGAGACAACGCGCGAGCGAAAGCGAGTTAATTTCACGCCGACATGAGCCTTTTTCATGACCGGAATAAAGATGAAATAGAGACAGATAAGCTCGGGCTGTTAGCGTACCACCAGGGTACACACCCCCTGTGCATGCCGCTTCCACTGCACCGCTATTTCTTCATGGGCGTTAAAGGATCCGGCCGCACCCGTCAGCCTGAGCCGCAGACGCTGCTGGTCTATCTGCGTCACGCGGGCGGACTCAAATCCCATATAGTCCTGCACGGCGGGAAAGAGGGCTTTGAACAGGCTCTCTTTGGCGCTGAAGGCGAGCGTCAGGGCGAGGGCGAAGGGCAGGCCGCTCTTAGCCAGAACGGCTTCTTCTGTCGCATCAACAATGCCGCTTTTGATCTCAATGGCCTCATTTTCGTCGAGGATCGCTTCGTAATCGATACCGATAAGGGAATATACGCCCGCCACGGCAAGGGCCAGGGTGCCGCTGTGGGTAATGCTGCCGCTGATGCCTGCAGGCCACAGCGGTTCGCCGCTGTTTCCGATGCCCGGCACGGCGGTGGTTCCCGACGCTTTCAGGGCCGAGAAGGCGGCGATACGCCCGGCGAGGTGGTCAGTTTTACGCTTGCGCCCGGCGCTGGCGAACCGCGGGTGATGCGGCAGCCACAGCAGATCGGCGTCGGTATAGGTAGCGGGATCGAAGGCGATCTGGTGGACGGTTATTCCGGCAAGAGAAAAGGTGGTGTGGGTGGTTTGCATAGTCCGGCAAGGCTCGCCTGTATCCTAAAGCAACGACTTTAGCGTACGGAGGCAGGTTCTGAAAGCGGTGAGCGGTGAGCGGTGGGGAGTGCGGTGCGGTCTGGTGCCCTCACCCCGGCCCTCTCCCATGGGGAGAGGGAGCAAACACTAAAAAAGCAACTGGCGTTGCTTTTTGCTTTTACCTTGTGCGGTCTGGTGCCCTCACCCCAACCCTCTCCCACGGGGAGAGGGAGCAAACACTAAAAAAGCAACTGGCGTTGCTTTTTGCTTTTACCTCCGTTGTCATTTTGCCTCTACCTTGCCTACCCCAAATACTCAATCACCGACAATCCCCCATTATAATCCGTACTAAAAATCACCCCCTGCGCATCCACAAACACATCACACGACTGGATCACCTGCGGTCGGCCGGGCCGCGTATCCATCATCCTCTGCGGCGGTGCGGGCACCAGCGCGCCGGTTTCAACCGGGCGATAGGGATCCGAAATATCATAAGCACGCACCCCGGCATTCTGATAGGTGGCAAAAATCAGCGTCGAGCTGACAAAGCTCCCCGGCCGGTTCTCGTGCAGATTATGCGGGCCAAAGTGCGCCCCTTTCGCCACGTAATCCCGCTCTTTCGGCTGGGGGAAAGTCGAGATACTCACCGGGTTCGCCGGCTCGCGAATATCAAACAGCCAGATCAGCTTTTCGCCGTCCTGCTGGTTATCCAGCACCGCTTCGTCCAGCACCACCAGCAGATCCCGGTCCGGCAGCGGCAGCGCGGTGTGGGTGCCGCCGCCAAAGGGCGGGCTCCAGTTGCGGTGGCTGATAAGCTCAGGCTGGCTGCGATCTTTAATATCCAGCAGGGTTAACCCGCCGTCGCGCCAGCTGCCGTAGGCGGTGTCCCCGGCGATAATCGCGTGGTGCAGCGCGTAGCGCTTGCCTTCAGGCCAGGTCGGCTCCTCGCCTGCGGCCTGGTTCATCCCCGGCAGCCACCAGCGCCCCGCCACCTCGGGCTTACGCGGATCGGCAAGATCGATAGTCAGGAAGATGTAATCGGTAAAGCCGTCGATCAGCGCCGAGACGTAAGCCCAGCGCCCGCCCACGTACCAGATGCGGTGAATGCCAATACCGCTAAGCGAGAGAAAACCAATCTCGCGCGGCCTGTCCGGGGTTGAGATATCAAATACCCGCAGCCCGGCGCTCCAGCCTCTGTCCTGCACGTCGCGCACGGTCTCCCCCACCTGGCGGGTGTAGTAGACCTTCTCGTCGGCAAAACGGGCATCGGCAAACAGATCCCGGGCATTGATCACCAGCAGCAGATCGTCGTGCGCCTGCAGATGCACGTTCCAGGTGCCCGGCGGCGCGGGCACAAAGCCTGCCGCTTTAGGATTTTTAGGATCGCGCACGTCGACGATCGAAAAGCCCTGCGAGACCATATGGCCGATATAAGCAAAGCCGCGGTGCACCATCAGCTGTACGCCGTCCGGGCGACCACCCTGGTCGCTATGGCCAATCAGCCGCATATTGCGGCTGTATTCAGGCGTGGGCAGCAGGCTCATTTATGTTTAGCTTCAAGGGTGGCGAACCAGGGGGCGATAAAGTCTTCGGTCTGGCCCCAGCCGGGAATAATTTTACTCAGCGACGCCACGTTCACTGCCCCCGGCTGCGCGGTCAGCAGCGCCTGCGGGATGGCCGCCGCTTTAAAATCGTAGGTAGCCGGGGTGGTTTCACCGGCGATCTTATTGGCAATCAGGCGCACGTTGGTGGCGCCAATCAGCTTCGGATCCACCGCCACGCTCACTTTCCACGGACTACCGGATTCACGCATCAATTGCAGATCCTGGTTAGAAATGTCGATGCTGTAGAGTTTGATCTCGGTGCGGCCGTTCTCTTTCAGGGCTTTATAGGCGCCCTGGCTGAAGGCGTCCCAGGTGCCCCAGATGGCATCGATCTGGCCTTTCGGGTATTTCGCCAACACCGCCCCCACCTTGTTTGCCGTGTCGCCCTGCACGTCGGACGAAACCGCACCGATAGACTCCAGCTCTTTAATGCCCGGATACTGTTTTTGCAGCGCTTTGTAGGCCGCCTGGCGACGCTCCATCGGTGGGAAGCCGGCAACCCACAGCTTGATGATATTGGCCTTGCCGTTGAAATCTTTCGCCAGCTGGCCGAAGGAGAGGTTGGTCAGGGAGGCGTCGTCCTGCTGGGTGACGGTCACGCCCGGGATGTCGCCGTTTACCGCGGTATCAAAGACGGAGACCTTAATGCCTGCGTCCACCGCCTTCTTCACCAGCGCGGTAGAGTACGGATCGCGCCCTTGGGAGAGGATAATTCCGTCATATTTCTGGCTGATGGCCTGATTAACGAAGTCCTGGAATTTGGCGTCGTCGCCGTTGCTTAAAAAGGTGCTCACCTTAAAGCCGAGTTTTTTCCCTTCCTGAATGGCGCCAGCCACAAACTGGGTGGTGTTATCGTCGGAGCCGAGATTGCGGATCACCGCGATGCGGATCTGCCCGTCATGGTCAGCAATCGCCGCCGGTACCGGCGCAGGTGTCGCCGCATAGCCCGGTAATGCAGTCAATAACCCCAGCGCCACCAAAGAGAGTGCAATCTTTTTCATTTTTTATCCCGTTGTGTTGTTAACGTTTTTGTATGTAGGTGATCGCCAGCGCGGCGGCCAGCACCAGCCCTTTTATAATGTCCATGGCGTAATAGGGCACCGAGAGCATCACCAGCCCGTTGGAGAGCACGCCGAGGATCACCGCCCCCACCAGGGTGCCCAGCGCGTTCGGCTTGCCGGAGCCCGCCAGCGAAAAGCCGATCCAGGCCGCGGCCACCGCATCCATCAGGTAGCCGCCGCCCGCGTTTACCTGCGAGGAACCAATGCGCGAGGCGAGCAGGATGCCGCCGAGCCCCGCCAGTAACGAGGCGATGACGTAGGCCGCCACCTTGTAGCGGGTGGTGCGAATGCCCGACAAACGCGCCGCTTCCGGGTTGCCGCCAATGGCGTACATCCGGCGGCCGTGGGTGGTAAGGGAGAGCGCCAGCTGCGCCACTACCGTCACCGCCAGCATAATAATCACAATGGTCGGCACCTGCCCCAGCGCGCCAAAGGCAGCGGGAATGGTCCCCTCCGCCATTTCGCCGCTCGGCAGCACCATGTTTTCGGTAATAGAGCCGCCGTAGCTGTAGGTCATGGCCACCCCCTGGATCACAAACAGGCTGGCAAGGGTCGCGAGCATGTCCGGGATGCGCAGGATAACGATCAAAAAGGCGTTAAACAGCCCTACCAGGGTGCAGAGCGCCAGGGTGATCAGAATGGACTCGGTGGTGCCAAAGCCGTGCCAGACAAAGAGCGAAATCACCAGCGCGTTGGCTAGCGAGGCGGTCGAGCCCACCGAGAGATCGAACCCGCCCACGGTCAGGGAGATAGAGACGCCGATGGCGATCACCGTGACGATGGCAATCGAGCGCAGGATATTGATGATGTTGAACGGATCGAGGAAATTATCCGAGGCGATGCCAAAGATGGCGATCAGCGCCACTACGGTTAGCAGCATGCCCCACTTATAGAGAAAATCGAAAAGCTGCTGGCGGCCAGAGGCCGCCGCACTGACTGAAAGGACCTTGCTCACGTCGGCGTTCCTCCGGTTGAATAAAATAGTAATGTCTCTTCCCGGGCCTCTGCCCCGGCTAACTCCGCCACGATGCGCCCGTCCCACAGCACGCAGATGCGGTCACACAATCCCACCAGCTCGGCAAACTCGCCCGAGGCGTAAATCACCCCTTTCCCCTCCCGCGCCAGGCCGTCAATCAGCTGGAACAGGTCGGTTTTGGCCTTAACGTCCACCCCTTTGGTGGGCTCGTCAAAAATCAGTACGCTGGCGTCGTTGCGCAGCCATTTGCCGATGGCGACCTTCTGCTGGTTGCCGCCGGAGAG
>DKMV01000306.1:0-120 GCA_002469605.1 Leclercia sp. UBA7405 | reverse complement strand
CCGCCGGAGAGGCGGCGCAGCACCTGCCCCGGCCCCCTGGCGCGCACGCCGATGCGGGCGATTGTCTCTTCGGCCCAGCGCCACGCATGGCGATGGCCGAACAGGCTCCAGCGGGAAAAG
>DKMV01000156.1:1967-4363 GCA_002469605.1 Leclercia sp. UBA7405 | reverse complement strand
GCCCGGCTTTCATATGAAATTAAGAATACTCCTGGCGAAAAGTGCCTCAACGTGCCGGCATGGGCCGGGTAAAAGCGTGCTCCAGCGCCGCGATAAAGACACGCACCTTGGCGGGCACCAGCCGGGAAGAGGGGTACACCGCCCAGACGCCAAGCGGCTCGGGCTCTGCATCCTGCAATATCACCTCCTCGATCAGCCTCTGCTGTAGGGCCGGCTCCACGTACCAGCGGGAGAGGTTAACAATGCCCAGCCCTCCGGCGCAGGCCTCATAGAGCGCATCAATGGCGCTGGCGGAGAAGCGGCCCGTCACGCGCTGGCGGACGCGCTTGCCCGCCTGCACAAAGGCCCAGTGCGAGGTGCCGGTAACTGCCAGACATTGATGTTCCGCCAGATCGTGCAGCGTGCGGGGATGACCATGCTGCGCCAGATACCCGGCGCTGGCGCAGAGCACGCGCGGGTTATCCGCCAGCCGGCGTGCCACCAGCCGGTTATCGCGCAGCGGGGCGATGCGGATGGCGACATCCATACCCTGGGCCACGATATCCACCTGCTCGTCGGTGGTTTGTAGCTCGACGTTCAGCGCCGGGTGCTGTTGCATAAAGGCGGGCAGCAGGGGGGCGATGACCCGACGACCAAAGGCCGCGGAGGCGGTGATACGCAGATGCCCGCTCAGGCCGCTGCCGTCCGGGCGCAGGTCCGCCAGCGCGCTGGCGCGGCCTTCGAGCAGGGCCTGGGCATGGGGCAGGAAGATCTCCCCCTCGCCGGTGGGCGACAGCGCGCGGGTCGTGCGGTGCACCAGCCGCACCCCCAGCTCCGCCTCAAGGTTGTTCAGGCTGCGGGATGCCGCCATTGGGCTTAAAGAGAGCCGCCGCGCTGCCCCCGCCAGGCTACCCGCCAGCACCGCCTCGACAAAGACCTCCACCTCTTCCAGCTTCATTATCTCGTTTTCCGTTATATTGGCGTATCAGTTTATCTATCTACACCAGTTCAGGTTATAGCGCCATAGTGATGTCGTTCCCGCCCTTATACGACTCAGGAGTCACTATGAAAAATCTGGCAAAACTATTTGCACTCACCGGCACGCTGTTTCTCGGGCAGGCCATGGCCCAGGCCCCGGCGCAGATCCATGAGCAGGTGCCCGGCTACTACCGCGTTGCCGTCGGCGACTATGAAGTGACGGCGCTGTTTGATGGCTATAACGATCTCTCTCCCGGCCTGCTGAAGGGGCTCTCTGCGGATCGGGTGCGCGCGCTGCTGGCTCGCCAGAAGATCGACGCCGAACGTATGCCCACCAGCTTCAATGCCTTTTTGATCAATACCGGCAAGCATCTGGTGCTGGTGGACAGCGGCGCCGGGCACTGCGTGCCGCAGACCGCCGGACAGCTGGTGCCCAATATTCTCGCCGCTGGCTACCGCCCGGAGCAGGTGGATACCATTTTCCTTACCCACCTGCACCTCGACCACGTCTGCGGCCTGAGCGACGCGGCGGGCAGGGCGATTTTCCTTAATGCCAACGTTTATGTACCCCAGGGCGAGGCCGATTTCTGGCTCGATCCGGCTAAAGAGGCCAGCGCCGTGGGCCATGCGAAAGAGCTTTTTGAAACCGCCCGCACCGCGCTGGCGCCCTATAAAGCCGACGGCCGCCTGAAAACTTTCGTGCCGCCCGCCGCCCCCATTCCGGAAGTGCAAACCGCCTACGCCGTGGGCCACACGCCTGGCAGCACCGTCTATCGCTTTGCCTCCGGCGGGGCGGCCATCAATTTTATTGGCGATCTAATCCACGCCCCGGCGGTGCAGTTCCCGCACCCCGAGGTCTCGATCCGTTTTGACGTAAATGCGAAGCAGGCGATTGACGCTCGCGAGCAGGCGTTTACCGCCCTGGCGAAGAACGGCGAGTGGCTGGCCGCCGCCCATCTGCCTTTCCCGGGCGTCGGGCATATCACCCAGAGCGACCACGCCTTTAACTGGATACCAGCGTTCTACGGCCCGTACCAGCGCGCCGCCGATGTCCCCCTGCTGAAATAAATGAGGAATACAGTATGAAAAGTTACACTGTAACCGCTAACGGTATCCGCCAGTTTGTGGTGGAGGCGGGCGAGGGGGCACCGGTGATTTTGCTCCACGGCTTTCCGGAGACCAACTACGGCTGGCGCTATCAGATCCCGGCGCTGGCAGAACACTATCGGGTTATTGCCCCGGATCTGCGCGGCTACGGCGAAACGGACAAACCGGCCGGCGGCTATGACAAACGCAATATGGCCCGGGATATCCGCGAGCTGATGCGCGCCCTGGATATCAAGAAAGTGGTGCTGGTGGGCCACGATCGCGGGGCGCGGGTTGCCACCCGCTTTACCAAAGATTACCCGGAGCTGGTGGACCGGCTGGTGGTGATGGAT
>DKMV01000156.1:1406-1814 GCA_002469605.1 Leclercia sp. UBA7405 | reverse complement strand
GACCGGCTGGTGGTGATGGATAACGTGCCGACGCGCATTGTGGCGCGGGATTTAAACGCCAATATCGCCAAAGCCTACTGGTTCTTTCTTTTCCATCTGGTGCCGGACCTGCCCGAGGCGCTGATCGCCGGACGGGAGCACCTGTGGCTGCGCCACTTCTTCTCCGACTGGACATTTAATCCCACCACCATCAGTGGCGAGGCTTTTGATACCTACGTGCGGGCCTATCAGGCACCGGGCGCGGTGCGCGGCGCTATGGCGGACTACCGGGCTAACGCCGAGGACGTAGCCCAGGATCTAGCGGATGCGGAGGTGAAAATCGCCTGCCCGGTAATGTCGCTCTGGGGGAGTGATTTTCACGCCGTAGGTAAACTCTTTGATATGAAAAGCGTCTGGGCCGAGATGGCC
>DKMV01000156.1:795-1261 GCA_002469605.1 Leclercia sp. UBA7405 | reverse complement strand
TGGCCGACAACCTGCAGGCTCACGCCATTGCGGAGTGCGGCCACCTGCCGCAGGAGGAGCAGCCCGAGAAAGTGAACCAGCTGCTGCTGGATTTCCTGGAAGGGTGGCAGGGAGCATAGTGGGGGGATATTACAGGGGCGCTTACGCCCCTGATAGTCAGAATTCTCTCGCGAGGGTGAGATAGCCATTAAATCTAATGGAACATTCGTCTTTATTAATCAGACCTGATGCGATAAAAACGTCTTTTTTTCCCTCCTGGTTAAAATAAGTATATTTAGCAGTCAAGGTTGTTGCGTCATTTTGATAGTAGCTGGAAAAATAAACATCTTCGCTTCCAGAAAGTTTTCGGCTGGCCACTGCATTTTCCCAATCGTTCTTCGCTAATGACTCAGCGTACTTTTGGGAGACTACAGCACTATCAATAATTGCTACTTGAGTTTTGTCTCTCTGGATTGTGGATGTGTCA
>DKMV01000156.1:0-692 GCA_002469605.1 Leclercia sp. UBA7405 | reverse complement strand
TTTTGAGAGGGCAGCAAACAAGGATGATTCTATTGATGCGCCAACCGTAGCGCAGCCAGTACTGGTAGCATAAACCTGGAGGGGAATTAAAAATAATGTACAGAGGCTGAGTTTTTTAAACATATTCTAATCTTCCACAACTAAAATTTTATTATCACTGGCTGATATTATTTTACGGTAGGGTAAGTTTAGTATTATACAACCGTCAGATGCTTCTCCGGGATGGGCTGAACTATCACCGTGGATCATGAAACCATCTCGCCCGCACATCTGATTGTCAAGGTAGGGTGTAAGCCGCATCGTCCATGCCTTAGTTTTACGATGGTAAAAAGCAGGTCCAATAGTATATGTTCCTCTGGGAAGGGGACCTTTACCCTTTACACACTCGTAAGCTGAATCATCTTTAAACCCCGGCCTGCCTAAATAGTTAGCATCAAACTGGTAAGTGCCGTCCAGGTAAAAACGATGGGAGTTTATTTTATATACCCAGGTCATTATGCAACCTCCCTGTCACTGTTCCATGAGTCAGAATGTATTATATTGCCATCAAGATAATGCCATGTAATTTTTTCATATGCTAAATAGAATGCTTCAAGATGATTATGTCTGGCGAAAGTAGGGTTTTTTATGTCAAACATAAAAGGTTCAATTTCATTGACTCTTACATTTTCCATTGTTACACGAAAGTATTC
>DKMV01000155.1:27398-29761 GCA_002469605.1 Leclercia sp. UBA7405 | reverse complement strand
GTACCGCGCTGGCGCTGGCGCTGATTATTACCCCCATGCTGCCCAATAACGTGGTGCTGACTGACCTGCTCTCCATGCGCACTATTCTGCTGACCGGCGAGCAACTGCTGTGGGGATTTCTGTTTGCCACCGCGTTACAGCTGGTGTTTGTCGCCCTACAAACCGCCGGGCATATCCTGTCGATGAACATGGGCCTTGGCATGGCGATGATGAACGACCCGGTCAACGGTAGCTCGACCACGGTGATTTCGCAGATTATCTATGTCTTCAGCGCCCTGCTGTTTTTCATTATGGACGGGCACCTGCTGCTGGTGACCATTCTCTATAAAGGGTTCAGCTACTGGCCCATTGGCCAGGCGATTAATCAGCCGGCGCTGATGCTGGTGGCCCAGGGGCTGGGGTGGATCATGGCTTCCGCCACCCTGATTGCCCTGCCCACCACCTTCGTGATGCTGATCGTGCAGGGCGGCTTCGGGCTGCTGAACCGCGTCTCGCCGACGCTGAACCTCTTTTCCCTCGGGTTTCCCATCAGCATGCTGTTTGGCCTGCTCTGCATCTCGATGCTGATCACCAACATCCCGGAGCACTATCTCAACCTGACCAACGAAATACTGGCGAAACTCGACGCCATAAGGGTGCAGTAATGGCCTCCAGCGGCGATAAAAGCGAAAAACCCACGGCCGGCAAGCTGCGCAAAGCGCGGCAAAAGGGGGATATCCCCCGCTCGAAAGATTTGACCATGGCGGTGGGCCTGGTGGCCTCCTTTTTCACCCTGTCGGCCTTTCTGCCTTATTACCGCCAGCTGATCGGCGAATCCTTCGCGGCGGTGGGCGCCATGGCGCACCAGCTGGACGATCCCGGAGTCCTGAACCGCTTTTTACTGCTTAACCTGTGGGTGCTGCTGCGCTTTATCGCCACCCTGACCCCAATTCCGCTGGCCTGTATCGTCGCCAGCCTGGTGCCGGGGGGCTGGATTTTTACCCCCTCGAAGCTGAAGCCGGACTTTAAAATGCTGAGCCCCATTGCCGGCGTAAAGCGGATGTTCTCCGCCAGCCATTACACCGAAGTGGGCAAGATGCTGCTGAAGTGCGCGACCATTCTTGCCGTGCTCTACACCATGATCCATGACCAGATGGATAGCCTGCTGCACCTGCAGCGGCTCTACCTTTACCAGGCTATCGGCCACGGGTTTAGCCTGTTCCATCACGTGGTCAGCTATTTTGTTGCCGTTATCGTCATTTTCGCCCTGCTGGACGTGCCGCTCAGCAAGTTCATGTTCACCAAAAAGATGCGCATGACCAAGCAGGAGGTAAAAGAGGAGCACAAGAACAACGACGGCAACCCGCAGATTAAAGGCCGCCTGCGCCAGCTGCAGCGCCAGATGGCGATGGGGCAGATCGCGCGCACCGTCCCCACCGCCGACGTGATTATCACCAATCCGACCCACTACGCGGTGGCGCTGAAGTATGACCCGGAGAAGGCGGAAGCCCCCTATATCGTCGCCAAAGGCATTGACGACGTGGCGCTGTGGATCCGCGAAGTGGGCGCCAGCCACCAGGTCGAAGTGGTGGCCTTTCCGCCGCTGGCCCGGGCGGTGTACTACACCACTCGCGTTAACCAGCAGATCCCGGCGCAGCTGTTCCGCGCCATCGCCCACGTGCTGACCTACGTCATGCAGCTGAAGTCCTGGCGTGAAGGCCAGGTGGCGCAAAAACCCCGCCTGAACAGGCACATAGACATTCCTCAAGAGGTATTAAAAGCCCATGGCGAACAGTAAGATGCACAATCTGGCCGGCATGCTCCGCAAAGGGCAGATAGCCGTGCCTGTCCTGCTTCTCTGCGTTCTGGCGATGGTTATCCTGCCGTTGTCGCCGCTGATGCTGGATATCCTGTTTACATTCAACATTGTGCTGGCGGTTATCGTCCTGCTGGTGGCGGTGAATTTACAGCGTCCGCTGGACTTTGCCATCTTCCCGACCCTGCTGTTGATCACCACCCTGATGCGACTCACTCTGAACGTCGCCTCCACGCGCGTGGTGCTGCTGAACGGCCATCTGGGCGAGGGGGCGGCCGGTAAGGTCATCGAATCCTTTGGTCAGGTGGTGATCGGCGGCGACTTCGTGGTCGGCTTCGTGGTCTTTATCATCCTGATGATCATCAACTTTGTGGTGGTCACCAAAGGGGCGGAACGTATCTCTGAAGTGTCGGCGCGCTTTACCCTGGACGCCCTGCCGGGCAAACAGATGGCTATCGACGCCGACATGAACGCCGGGCTTATCAACCAGCAGCAGGCGCGCAACCGCCGTCAGGAGGTGGCGAAAGAGGCCGACTTCTACGGGGCAATGGACGGCGCCTCGAAGTTC
>DKMV01000155.1:953-27228 GCA_002469605.1 Leclercia sp. UBA7405 | reverse complement strand
ATGGACGGCGCCTCGAAGTTCGTGCGCGGTGACGCCATCGCCGGGATCATGGTGCTGATCATCAACGTCATCGGCGGGATCTGCATCGGTATCTTTAAATACGATCTGGATGCCAGCCACGCGTTCCGACAGTATGTGCTGCTGACCATCGGTGACGGTCTGGTAGCCCAGATCCCCTCCCTGCTGCTCGCCACCGCGGCGGCCATCATCGTCACCCGCGTTAGCGAAGGCAACGACGTCAGCCAGGAGATCAAAGCCCAGCTGCTGTCGCGCCCGAAGGTGCTCTATACCGCCGCCTTTGTGATGTTCGTCCTCGCGGTGGTGCCGGGTATGCCGCACGTCGCCTTCCTGAGCTTTACCGCGCTGCTGGTGTTCGCCGCCTGGCGGCAGAGCAAAGTGGTGGAGCCCGCCGCACAAGAGACGGATATGGAGGCCATCTCCGAGGCGTTGGCCCCGGACGCCGCACCGGCCATCAGCTGGGACAGTATTCCGCTGGTGGAGCCTATCGGCCTTAATCTTGGCTATAAGCTGGTGACCATGGTGGATGAGGCGAAAGGCAGCCCGCTCTCCCAGCGGGTGCGCGGGGTGCGCCAGGTGATCTCCGAGCTATGCGGGGTTCTGCTACCGGAGATCCGCATCCGGGAAAACTTCCGCCTTAAGCCGGCCCAGTACGCCATTCATATCAACGGCATCCGCACCGCCCTTGGGGAGATCCACGCCGAAAAATTAATGGCTATTCCCGGCACCGAGCTGTACGGCGAGATCGACGGGGTGCTGGATACCGACCCGGCCTACGGCATGGCGATAGTCTGGATCGATCCCGAGCAGAAAGCCCGGGCGCTGACCCTGGGTTATCAGGTGGTGGACTGCGCCAGCGTGGTGGCTACCCACGTGAATAAGGTGGCCCGGGAGCATCTGCCGGATCTCTTTAACTACGACGACATCACCCATCTGCATGGCCGTCTGGCGCAGCAGGCGCCTAAGCTGGCAGAGGATTTAAACGCCGCCCTCAACTACAGCCAGCTGCTGCGGGTTTACCGCCAGCTGCTGCTGGAGCAGGTATCGCTGAAAGATATCGTCACCATCGCCTCGACGCTGCTGGAGAGCTCGGCGGTTACCAAAGATCCGCTGCTGCTGACCTCCGACGTGCGCTATGCGCTGCGCCGCGCCATCGTGCACAGTATTAATGGCGATCGCCCGCAGCTTGCGGCCTATACCATCGACAGCCAGCTGGAAAATATGCTGCTGGGGGCGCTCAACCAGGCGCAGCAGGCGGGCAAAGTGGCGCTGGACAGCTTCCCGGTGGATCCGAACATCCTGACCCAGCTGCAAAACACCATGCCGATGATTTACGAGCAGATGAAGGCGAAAAGCCTGCCGCCGCTGCTGCTGGTAACCCCGCAGCTGCGCCCGCTGATCGCACGCTACGGGCGGCTGTTTGCCAGCGGCCTGCACGTGCTCTCTTACAACGAGGTACCGGACGACGCCGATCTTAACGTGGTGGGAACCCTGGCCTGAGAATAACGCCCCGACCGGGGCGTTATTTTTACCGATCCATATAGCGCATCTTCCACTCGGCGATGGTGCGCGGCATTTTTGCCACCTTCTTGTCCTGAGTAGTGAACCAGCTAAAGGCCAGCTTGCCCTGGCCGTCCGGCTCGATCCGCGCCGCCCAGATATTGCTGGCGGTGTACATGATAATCGCCGTGCGGGTGTTGGCCGCGCCGCGGACCCACATAGTGATCACCGACGCGCCGATGTTGTCGATATCATCGTGATAGATATAGACGTTGGCGGTATCGACAAACTTCTGGTAGTCATCCCCCACCAGGGCGCGAAAACGCTCGTCCATCTTCGGATCGCTGAATATTGCCAGCGAGAGCAGGGTCGCTTTTGGCCTGGGGTCTTTATCAGCCTTCAGGTAGCGCCCGTCGATAAAGGCGCCGTTCGGCATTGAGAGCTGGCAGCCCCACTCCGCATTGGTATAAACCTGAATGGCACCGCTTTTACGAGGGATGATCAGCACCTTGCACTGCTTGCTGTCGACCATATTATCAATCAGCACCATGTCGTTTATCTTGCGGGCTTCGGCGGTAAATTCATCCCGGTTCGTTCCTGCCCAGACGCGAATATCGGTGGTAACAGACCACTCTGCGCTATGGCTGAAGTGGATCACGCCGCCGTTCATGTTGGCGGCGCTGGTATTCCACCACTGCCCTTCCCAGTCGAAACCCGGCTGCGCTTCGGCGATTTTGCTGATCCCGGCGTAATAAGCGCGTTCGATACATTCGTCTGACGCACACCTTTCCAGTGATTTTTCCCAGGTAAGGTACTCCTGGTGGATCTGCCGCGCGTCGCGGTTGACCAGCATCGCCCGGTAGATGTTCAACATGGTGTCATCCAGCCAGCTCAGGTAGTCGTTATTACAGATGGTATTCTCAAGCGGTGTGGCAGCACGCCGACAATTTACCGCCCAGGCGCTGCTTGCCATAAAGGTGACGGCAATAATAGATAAAGTAATCAAATGCTTAATCATAAAGAATACTTTTTGACCAATTCGGGCGCTTATTTTGTCTAAACCACACTTTTATTGCAATAAAACCTGTGAAAATATTCACAAATAAAATAATTCACCACTGTGATGTTAAGTTGTAAGTAAATAGTGTCGCTTGTTTATGCTGTGTTTTTATTTATCAATAATTACGTTAAGCAGTGTGAAATAAAAAACCGGCATTTAAGCCGGTTTTTTATTTCAGGCGCAGGCTATTTATCCGCCGCCTGCTCTCTGCCGACCAGGAGGGTCGTCAGCACGAACGAGATTACCAGCGCCATCGCCACCCCGGAGAGGGCAAAGACAAAGTACGGGCCGATATAGGCCGGCAGGCTGAAGATGCTCGAGAGAATATAGCCGTACAGGCGCACCCCGAAGAAGGCGATAAAGGCCGAGGCCAGCGAGCTGGCCACCGTGGCGGCGATAAAGGCTTTTTTATAGCGGGTCAGCACGCCAAACAGGGCCGGCTCGGTGATCCCCAACAGGGCGGAGATGCCCGCCGACAGGGTCACGCTTCTCTCCTGGCGATCGCGGCTCAGGCGCCAGATGGCAAAGGTGGCACCGGCAATCGCCATGTTGGCCATAAACATCATCGGCATCAGCATGTCGTAGCCGCGGTCGCTGAAGTTTTGCAGCGCAATCGGGGTCATGGCGTGGTGCATCCCGGTCAGGATCGCCACCGGCCGAATGGCCCCGACGATCAGGCCCGCAAAGCTTGCCGACACCCCAAACAGCCCCTCGATAAAGTACGCCAGCCCCTTGCCGAGCCAGATGCCGATCGGACCAATCACCACCAGCGCCGCCAGCGCGCCGATAAAGAGCGTCAACGTCGGGGTGAAGACGGTTTTCAGCACCTCGGGCATGATGCTGTCCACCCAGCGGTGGATATAGCTCAGGGCCAGCACCGAGAAGATCACCGGGATAACGCTGGAGGCGTAGTTAAAGACCGACACCGGGATGGCGTTGAGCAGCCAGAGGGCGCTCACCGCCCCCTCCTGATGCGCCGCCAGGGCTTTGGCCGCCTCGATTAGCGAAGGGTACATCAGGCAGGCCGCCACCGCCGCCGCCAGATATTCGTTGGTTTTGAAAATCTTCGCCGCCGATACCGCAAGGAAAAAGGGCAGGAAATAAAAAACGCCGCTGGCGATGAGATCGATGACCATCACCGTATCACTCTTCGCCGAGACTACCTTAAGGGCGATCAGGCCGGCCAGCAGGCCTTTGATCATCCCGGCCCCGGCAATGGCGGGCACGATGGGACCAAAAACGCCGGAGACCGTATCCATAAACAGCGATACCAGGCTTTTGCGCCCTTTCGCCGCCGCCGGAGCGCTCGTCTCGCGCTGATCCAGCACGCTGAGCATCTGCTCATACCAGCTATTGACCTTTGGCCCGATAATCACCTGGAACTGATCGCTTTGCAGCTGTGCGCCCAGCACGCCGGGCAGGTTTTTGATCGCGGCCTGGTCCACTTTATTATCGTCGATTAAATCGAAGCGCAGGCGCGTCATACAGTGCCAGACTTTATTAATATTCCCCTGGCCGCCGACCAGACGAATAATATTATTGATGGCTTCTTGCGTCCCCATAAAGACTCCCGCCGATGTTGTTGTCGTTTTAATGATGCCTGAAGCATAAATAAACACACCTGACAAAACAAACCAATAAAATTTGATAAGGCTCACAATTACCAAGCAGTTAGGGCATAAAAACCTGAACACCGCCAAATTGGTACGTTTTTTAATTATTTTTACCGCCATTAACTGACCAAAATAAATAGTCAAAAAAACGGTTTACCTGCCGGGAATTTTAGGGTGATGATAACTCCATTATTATTTCCAGAGCCGCAGTAAGGAGTTTGTCGTGACGCCTGTGATTATCAAAGATATCGCCTGTTTTATTACCCGCCCGGACCGGCATAACCTGGTGACCGTGCGCGTCACAACCGATCGGGGCGTGACGGGCTACGGCTGCGCCACCTTCCAGCAGCGGCCGCTGGCGGTCAAAACCCTGGTCGACGAGTACCTCAGGCCACTGCTTATTGGCCGCGACGCCAACAATATCGAAGATCTCTGGCAGATGATGAACGTTAACGCCTACTGGCGTAACGGCCCGGCGATGAATAACGCCATCTCCGGAGTGGATATGGCCCTGTGGGATATTAAAGGGCAGCTGGCGGGTATGCCGCTGTACCAGCTGCTGGGGGGGAAATCCCGCGACGCCATCCCGGCCTACAGCCACGCCAGCGGCGAGACGCTGGACGAGCTCTTTACCTCCGTCGATGCGCTGCTGGCGCAGGGCTATCGCCATATCCGCTGCCAGCTCGGTTTTTACGGCGGCACCCCGTCGCAGCTGCATGCCCCGGAAAATCCGACCCCCGGCGCCTGGTTCGATCAGAACGAGTATCTGCGCAACACCGTGGAGATGTTCCGCGCCCTGCGGGAAAAATATGGCTGGAACATTCACTTCCTGCACGATGTCCATGAACGCCTCTTCCCCCAGCAGGCGGTGCAGCTGGCCAAACAGCTGGAGCCTTACCAGCCCTGGTTTATCGAAGATATCCTGCCGCCCCAGCAGAGCGCCTGGCTGGAGCAGGTGCGCCAGCAGAGCTGCGTGCCGCTGGCGATGGGAGAGCTGTTTAATAACCCGGCGGAGTGGCACGACCTGATTGTGCAGCGCCGCATCGACTTTATCCGCTGCCACATCTCGCAGATTGGCGGTATCACCCCGGCGATCAAGCTGGCGCACCTGTGCCAGGCCTTCGGCGTGCGCCTGGCGTGGCACGGCCCCGGCGATATGACCCCCATCGGCGTAGCGGTGAATACCCATCTCAATATTCACCTGCACAATGCGGCCATTCAGGAGTTTATTCCGCGCTCGCCTACCACCGACCTGGTCTTCCCCGGCGCGCCCGAGGTGAAAGAGGGCTTTATCTACCCGCCTACCGCGCCGGGCATCGGCGTGGGCTTTAACGAGGAGCTGGCGCTGGCGCACCCGCTGGTCTATCGCCCGCACGAGTGGACGCAGAGCCGCCTGCCGGACGGCACTATTCACACTCCCTGATTCTGCCGCCAGGCGAGGTTGTCCCGGTTCCAGGGAGTGACGTAGGTGCAGGTGTAGTTGATATCGATAATATCGCTCACCTCAAATACCCGCCCCCCTTCAAGAATGCCCCGGTTGTTGATATGCATCGCCGGGCTGCCTTTTTTGCAACCCAGGATCGCCGCCTGTTCACGGCTGACGCTGACCGCCCGGTAGGTGGTGAGCATGTGTGAGAGGGTAAAGCCTTTGCTTAGCACGTACTGCTGAATGGAGCGCTCGATCGCCTGCTGGTTGAGGTCCGGGAAATCGGCGACCGGCATGCTGGAGACCTCAATCTGCACCGGCTGGTCGTCCACGTAGCGCAGGCGGCAGAAGTGCCAGATAAAGCTCTCTTCCGGAATGCCGAAGATCTGCTGTGCCGCGCGATCCGGGCGGGTTTTATGCAGGCTGATCATTCGGTAGCGGATCTGATCGAAGCGCTTTTCAGTGATCGAGTTATAGATAAGCGGATTGTTGCGCGCCTGTTCGTTGATCCAGATCCCGGAGCCCTGCACGATCCGCACCACGCCAATACTCACCAGCTTTTCCAGCGCCTGACGAATGGTGAAGCGCGAGACGCCATACTCCTCAGCCAGCTGGCGCTCCGGCGGCAGTTTGCGCGGGCCCGCCGTCGTCTGCTGGTAAATTTTGCTCAGCAAATCCTGGGTCACAAACTCACTTTTCTTCATCATCCCGTCCTGAATCATCCGCCGCGATCGTTGCCTGCAAGAGTATCATTTTAATGCTGCCGCTCCGCAATCCGCTACGCCCTCGGAAAGCAACTGCGGCCAGCGGGATGCCCAGTCCGAGCCGTGCGCCATCCCCTGCAGGGTGACTACCCGCACGCAATTGCCCCCCACCGCCTGCTGAAAACGCCGCGCCACGGCGGGCGGCACGGTGGCGTCCTCTTCGCCGCTAAAATGCACCTGCGCTAATGCGCGCAGGTTGCCGGCCCGGTCGATGGCGCTCAGGGCATGCGGCATGGCGGAGACCCGGTGCAGGGTATTGACGTAAGCGACGTCGAGGTTGCCCGCCACGGTGCGCAGGGTTCGCACGTCGGTGCGCCGCTCGGCCAGCAGTGCCGCAATGTTCCCGCCGCCGGAGTAGCCCACCAGCTCCAGGGTTACGCCCGGATAGCGCCTCACCAGCAGGTCGAGGGCTTCGTTCATGGCGTTAATAACCGCTGGGGAAAAGCGATCCGCCGTCCAGATATTTACCTGGCAGTTGGCCGGTAAGGGCGCGCTCAGAAACTGGCAGGGCCGCGCCAGATAAAGCACGTTTGCGTGGCTATCGCTGGCCGCCAGCTTCAGGGCCACCGGATTACGCGGCGTTGGGTTATCTGAGGGCTGCGTGCGGCTTTTCCAGGCAAACCCGTCCCCTTCGATGTAAACCCGTAACGAATTAACCGGAGGGGTTATTCTTTGCCAGCTCACAAAATTGAATGCCGTGGTTTGTAAATTATTTCTGATCAGACCAGAAGCGTTAGCAATCTTATTTGCTGAGGCCTTTGGATCGGCAGCAACACAGCCGGTGAATAAAAAAGATAAATGAATCAATAATGCTGAAAAGAATATATTTTCCTTTCGCTGCATAAACCACCAACCCTTAAGTCAAATTAAAAGACCTGCAAAAAAAGGGTCTTTATTTCGGCAAGAAATAATTAAGCAGACCTTATTGTTTTTGACAACAAAATGGTTATTCTCCGCACCAACGATATCGGATTAATCCGAAGAAATGATGATGTGCTTATTATAACTCTCGCAACTTGATGACGGTACGCCATGGAAAAAAAACGCCTTAGCCAGCTGATTTCTCTGCTGCTGGCCTCTACAGCCGTGCAAGGGCTGTGGACAACACACGCCTTCGCCGCCTCTGACCTGATGCTTAACGCCTCTGTCGATAGCGTCTCGATCAACGGCCCGCTGGTCGGCACGCCGACCACCGCGTTAACCGTTAATACCGATGTATTAATTACCACGCTTACCAATAACGGCACCATCCAGGATCAGAGTAATAATAACTCTTTTTCAAATGCCAATATTGCGCAGATCAACGGAAACCTCGGAACCTTTATTAACAACGGGACCATTTCGAGCCTTAACCAAAATCTGAATGGCAGTATCCTTGAAGTTGGGGCCTCAGGTGTCATAAGCCAGTTTTTTAATAATGGCACAATTGCTTTCGCACCAGATAATTACAACTTTGGCGGCATGGATAATGGCGCCATTGATAACGCAGGATATATCAGCACCCTGACCAACGGCACCGAGGGCAAAATTGTCGGGCTGCGTGGAATTAGTAACCAGGGTCGAATCGATTATTTAAATAACGACGGTGATATCACCTCTTCGACCACCCTGATGGGCGGTCCGATGGGGCAAAATGGTGCCATTTACAACACCGGCACCATTGGCGAACTGCACAATACCGGCAGCCTGCAAACGGGCGCCAATACCTTAATGGATGGTGCGGGGATCTTTAACTGGGGCACCATTACGCGCCTCGTCAATGACAATAAAATCATCGGCAGCGTCTTTGGTATTACCAACCACCATGCTATTGATTATCTTGAAAATAACGGCGTTATTTCTGCGCAAGGTTATGGCATCTACAGCAACAGCAGCGACGGCAACGCTATTGCGCAGATCGTCAATAACGGTGAGATCCGCGGCGGCTATACCGGTATTTATCTCTCAAGCTACAGCACGGCGAACCCGGCAACCCTGATTACCAACAGCGGCCTGTTAACCGGCGACCAGTACGCCCTGTATGTTTACTCCGATACCTCAAGCGAAGTGCCTTCCAGCGCCGACGTTACCCTGACCAACAGCGGCGTGGTGGCGGGCAATATCTACTCCCGCAGCCCGGCCGCGCTGAAAATCAACGGCAGCACCGGCGCCGTCGGCACCTTAACCGGCATTAACGACGAGATGGGCCTGATTACCGCCGAGCGTGCGGACGTGGTCTTCGGCACCGGCTCGCTACTGCTTAACGACCATGTCTCCACCAGCGGCACCGTCCTGAACGATGCGGCAACGCTGCAGGTGAATAATAGCGTCACGCTTTCCGGTGATTACCACCAGAAGGCGGCCGCCACGCTTATCTCCGGCATCTCCGATCTGGCGACCCAGAACCTCGATCTGCTGAGCGACAGCGGCTATGGCCGCCTGAACGTCAGCGGCAACGCGGTGGTGGATGCGGGCTCCAGCGTCAGCCTGCTGCGCACTGGCAGCAGCTACCAGTTTGCCGAAGGCCAGCGCTACGTAGTGATCAACGCCCAGGGCAGCGACACCCAGTACAACGCGGATAAACTCTATTACAAAGCGATCGGCTATCGCGGCCAGGTTAATGGCGCGGTCTATGAAGATGGGGCGAACAAAGCGCTGGTGCTGACCGTGGGCCCGGTGGACAAAGATCCGGTAGTGACTGAGCCTGTGCCTGTCGATCCGACACCAACCCAGCCGACAACGCCAACCCAGCCCACAACGCCGACTCAGCCGACCCCGGTTGAGCCTAAACCGACCCAGCCGACGACGCCAGCCCAGCCGACTCCGGTTGAGCCAACGCCGACGCTGCCGACAACGCCAGGCAAGCCGACCCCGGTCGATCCGACCCCCACTCAGCCCACTGAGCCAACGCAGCCGGTGAAAAACGGCGCCACCACCCCCAATGCCACCACGGCGCTGGCCGGTCTGAGCCACTACTCGGGTATCTCCTCGCCGCAGCTGCTGGAGCTGTACAACGCCTCACTGGCGATTGACGGCACCGCAGCAGCTAACCGCGCTGGCGAGCAGCTCTCGACGAGCCAGAACATTAACACCAGCACCGCCGCGGGCGTGGCCACCACAACCGCGCAGGCGGTGGTCGGCGCGCACATGGATGCCGTGCGCAACCCGCAGGCATCCGGCGCGAGCGGTGTGGCAACCGGCGACGACTACAGCGCCAACTGGATCCTCTGGGGCCAGCCGTTTGGCGGCTATGCGCGTCAGGAGAGCAGCCGCGACGTGAGCGGTTACTCCGCGAAGTTCGGCGGGCTGATCCTCGGGGCCGACCGGGACCTTGGCGACGCGTGGCGCGTGGGCGCGGCGCTGAACTACAGCAACACCTCCGTGCACGGCAAAGATAACCTGAGCGGTAACACCTCCACCGCCGATAACTACGGCGTGATTGCTTACGCAGGCTACACCGGCGAGCCGTGGTATCTGAACCTCTCGGCAGGCGTTAACCGCCAGAACTACAGCTCCGTTCGCCGCGCAGATTTCACCGGCTTCTCCGGCGCGGCGCAGGGTAAATTCAACGGCCAGTCCGTTACCCTGCAAACCGAGTTCGGCTACCCGGTCACCCTGCCGGCAGAGGTGGTTATCACCCCGCTCGCCAGCCTGACGTACGGCTATCAGCACGTGGATGGCTATACCGAGTCCGGTGGCAACGGCATGGCACTGGATGTGGGCAGCACCCACGCCCAGTCCGTGGTGAGCGATATCGGTATGCGCGTTGAGAAAACCTTCGCCACCGGTCTTGGCAGCCTGACCCCGTTTGCGCAGATCTCGTGGGTCCACCAGTACGATAACCGTCAGGTGAGCAGCCACGCGACCTACGCCGCGGATACTATCGGCGAAACGGGCTTTATCACCAAAGGCGCGGCACCGGTGAAGGATATGGCGGGCGTGGCGCTCGGCACCACCCTTTACAACGCCAACGACCTGACCCTGGATGCCCGTTACGATCTGCAGGCCAGCGACAGCTACCAGGCGCACACCTTCAGCCTGCGTTTACGTAAAACCTTCTGATAAATGCGCTGAAAAAACGGGGCCCGCTGGGGCCCCGTTTTTATTTCTTCTCGCAAGCTGGCAGGGATTAGCGTTTTTCCACCATCAGCGGCTCGATATCGCTCTCTTTTTTGATAACCAGCGAGGCATCGCCGCGCAGGCAGGTGCCACCGTAATTGCCCCCCACGGTAAAGGTGCAGACCTGAATGTATTTGCCGTCGACCTTCGGCAGACACCACAGCTGCTGGTAGATATTTTTGCGATCGCTAAACTTGCCGCTCGACTGGTCCAGCACCTCCTCGCGGGGGCTGATGAGATCGATATTGCTGCCGCAGCGCCCGGCGATGGGTTTCACCGCGTAGCCGGTTTTAGCGAGCAGATCGTTGACCTCAAAGTCGGTATCCAGCAGGTAGGGATGGTTAGGGAAGAGCTGCCACAGCACGGGTAGAATCGCCTTGTTGCCGGGGATCACTGTCCACAGGGGTTCAAATACCAGCACTTCCGGGCGCAGCAGGACGTCGATTAAGCGCACCTCCTGGTCCGGGTGGCCGGTGCGGATCGGCACCGCCGCATACTCGGTTTCGCTCACCTCGCGGATCTGCTCGATGGCGGTTTCCCACGCCCAGGTTTTCCAGACGCAGTTCACCAGGCGGCCTTCGTCGTCTACCAGCTGCCCCGCCGCATCCCAGCGTAATGCCCCGAGCCCGTGCAGAATACGGGTCTCGAAGCCGGCCTGCATCAGCGAACGCTGAATAAAGAGGGCGTGATAATTCTCCTCGATATCATTGTCCTGCATGATGTGGACAAAGGGCCGCGCCTGGCTGTGCTTCCAGGCGCCGGTCAGCTCTTCCAGCAGCCCTTCAGCCGGGTTGTGGCCGCTGCCGCGATAGCCATTTTTCACCCACTCTTCGAGGATCAGTCCCCCCTCGGTATGGCAGGAGGCGGAGTCGGCGTTGTACTCGTACACCTTGATGCCGCGCTCGTCCATGCAGAAGTCCATCCGGCCGGTGATCATATGGTGCCGAC
This sequence comes from Leclercia sp. UBA7405, assembly GCA_002469605.1. Lineage (GTDB taxonomy): Bacteria > Pseudomonadota > Gammaproteobacteria > Enterobacterales > Enterobacteriaceae > Enterobacter. The sequence goes on along the minus strand of DKMV01000155.1, from coordinate 15,801 downwards.
GCCACTGCCAGGAGAGGCGCAGGCGCGGCCAGAGGATTTTCGGGATGTCGAACAGCGCCAGTAAATTGTCGTCCTTCAGCACCTTGTCGGTGGCGTGCAGGTACATCAGGTGCAGTTCGTTGGTGGCTTTGATCAGCTCCTGCTCGGCGCTTTCGCTAATAGTGAAGTAGTGGCAGGGATCCTGATTAATAAAATGGCCGTTGGCGTGAATATAGGCCTGCTGCAGCGGATCGTTTTCATTCAGCCATTTGCCGTCGAACTGACGGTTGTTCGGCATGCGCGCGCCGCGAATGGCTAACTGCTCGCCGTCGACGACCGGCTGCGGCAGGCTGTGGGTGGCATCGTCGGTCTGGATCATCCAGCCGAGGATGGTGGTATCGCTAAAGGTGTCGTGCAGGGTATAGCGCCCCTCTTCTACCGTCAGGCGCAGCTCCCGGGTCCACTGCTGGCCCATCGGCAGCGGGGTGTGGCGCACATTCTGTTCGGCAATGCGCACCCGGTCGCCCAGCAACTGGGTGATGACCGCCACGTGGCCGGTTTCGTGGAACTCGCCGCCCTTTTGCCAGATAAGCAGCGCCCCCGCCTGCGGGGCACGCGGCGAGCCGTTGGCAAAGGCCTGCAGCGGCAGAATATCGTCATTGATGACCCGGCGGACAAAGCGCAGGGAGAAGATCTCCCACGCCATGCGCACGTCGGTAAAGACCATTCCGTAGTTGAGGAACATAAAGCGGCGCGCAAACTCCACGCACTGCCATTTGTGCCCCATATATTCATTGCCGATATAACTGCGAAAATCCGCGTCGTCCGGGTAGTTTCGCGGGTCGAGGGTGCTGTAATTCGAGGAGTAAATCGCCACGCCTCCCGGCGCATATCCTAATAACGTCCCAAAGGGGGCGTCGCTGCTTAACGTTCCTGTACGCATGTTTCCAACCTAATAAAGGCAGGCGGCAATTTTTTGAGGGGTTGTCGTCGTCTGCACGCTGTGATTAACCTGACAGAGGTGTTTTTTATCATACACCCGAGCGGCAGAGTATGGGTTGGGGGGATGATTAAATTGCAATTTTTTTGGAGGCGGGAGTGAAGTTGGGTTCCCTGTAGTTGAATATGCGGCTCGGGAGGTTGTTCCGTTCACCTCACGTTCAGTGCTTCTCTATGAGGCCCGCACACGTGAACGTGCTAAGGGGCTCGCCGCCGCCCCTTAGCCATCCCGGCTCCCGGCGATGCCAATCGCCGCTTCGCGGTACCCTCAGCTTATACCTTTCGGCTTTCGGGTCGGGCGTGATCCTACATCCATGTAGGTCACGCCCTCTCGGCGCATCCATGCGCCTCGCCCCGGCCTACAGGAAACGCTTCGGCGATTAGCTGCCGGACTAAAACCCCCGCTGCAAGTCACTACCAAATAACAACTATTTTTCCGCGGTAAGGTTATTGTTTAAACAACCAGCATGCCGCCAGATGCCCTGGCGCAATCTCCTCCATAGCAGGCTCCTGCGCCTGGCACACCGGCATCGCATGGGGGCAGCGGCTGCAAAACTTACAGCCGGGCAGCGCCAAGGTCGGCCCGGGGATCTCCCCGCGCAGCGTCGCCTGCTCCAGGTTACGGATGCGCGGATCCGGCTGCGGCACCGCCGCCAGTAGCGCCCGGGTATAGGGATGCGCCGGGTGCTGATAAAGCTCTCCCGCTGGCGCCGCCTCCACCAGCTTGCCGAGATACATCACCCCGATACGCGTCGAGATATGCCGCACCATCGACAGATCGTGGGCAATAAACAGATAGGTCAGCCCCAGCTCCTGCTGCAAATCCTGCAAAATATTCACCACCTGGGCCTGCACCGAGACGTCCAGCGCGGACAGAGGTTCATCGCAAAGCACAAACTCCGGGCGCACGGAAAGAGCGCGGGCGATGCTGATGCGCTGGCGCTGGCCGCCGCTGAACTCGTGGGGGAAGCGCTGCAGATGTTCCTGCTTGAGCCCCACCTTGTAGAGCAGGGTTTCGGTACGCTCCCGCTGCTCCTGCCGGCCGTAGCCGTGGATCTGCATCGGCTCCGCCACCAGCTGCTGGACGGTCATGCCGGGATTGAGCGACGACCAGGGATCCTGAAAGATCGCCTGCATCCGCTTGCGCAGCGGCTTGAGCTGCTTTTCGCTGGCCCGGGCAATCTCCTGCCCGCCAAAGCGGATCTCGCCGTAGGTGACGTCAAACAGGCGCAGAATGGCGCGCCCGAGGGTCGATTTGCCGCAGCCGGACTCCCCCACAAGGCCAAAGGTTTCCCCGCGCTGAATGTCAAAGCTGACGCCGTCCACCGCCTTCACCGCCGTACCTTTGCGCAGCAGGCCGCCGTTAAGATGGTAGTGCTTGCGCAGGTCGCGCACGCTCACTAAAGGCGTATGTTGCTCGCTCATGGCTGAACCTCCTTCCCGGACCACAGCCAGCACGCGGCGCGGTGGCCCTCTGCGACAGGATAAAACGCCGGCTGCGTGGCGCACTGGGGCATCCGCTGCGGACAGCGGTCGGCAAAGGGGCAGCCGGGCGGCGGGTTAAGCAGACCGGGCGGCGTGCCCTCAATGGGCGACAGGCGCTGGTGCGCCTGGTCGGGACGCGGCAGCGAGGCCAGCAGCCCCCGGGTGTAGGGATGCGCCGGGCGGTAGAAAATGTCCTCCACGCGCCCCTCCTCCATCACCAGCCCGCCGTACATCACCACCACGCGGCTGCACACCTGCGCCACCACGCCGAGATCGTGGGTGATAAGCAGGATGGCGGTTTGCGTCTGCTGTTGCAGGCTTTTGAGAAGGCGCAGAATCTGCGCCTGAATAGTCACATCCAGGGCGGTGGTCGGCTCGTCGGCAATCAGCAGTTTTGGATCGCAGGAGAGCGCGATGGCGATCATCACCCGCTGGCGCATGCCGCCGCTGAACTCGTGCGGGTACTGGTCGTAGCGGCGCGCCGCGTCGGCAATTCCCACCCGATCCAGCATGGCAATCGCCGCCGCTTTTGCCGCCCTCTTCGACAGGCCTTTATTGCGTACCAGGATCTCCGACATCTGCCTGCCGATGGTCAGCACCGGGTTTAGCGCGGTCATCGGATCCTGAAAAATCATCGCGATCTCGTTCCCGCGAATGGCCCGCATCTGTTTCGGTGATTTTTGCGCCAGATCGTCGTTGCGAAAGCGCACGCTGCCCCCGGCGATCCGCCCGTTGCTGCCGAGCAGTTGAATGATCGACTTGCAGGTCACGCTTTTACCGCAGCCGGATTCGCCAACGATGCCGACAAATTCCCCCGGCTGCACCTGAAAGCTCACGCCACGCACCGCGTGGACGTCGCCCTCCCGGGTGCGGAAGATGGTTTGCAGATTATCGAGTTCTAATAAGTTACTCATCCTGGCTGGCCCCCGGCTCAAAGGCGGTGCGGAACACGTCGCCCAGTACGTTAAAACTGAATACCGTCAGTAAAATCAGCAGGCCGGGGAACATCGCCAGCCAGGAGGCCTCGCCAATATACGACTGGGCGTTATTGAGCATGCTTCCCCAGGAGGCGGCCGGTGCCTGCACCCCCAGCCCGAGAAAGCTGAGGGTAGACTCCATTAAAATCGCCGAGGCAATATTCAGCGTGGCGGCGACGATAATGGTCGGTAGCACGCCGGGAATGATGTGGCGCAAAATGATGCGCAGCGGATGTTCTCCGGACGCGCGGGCATAGAGCACATATTCGCGCTCTTTCACCGTCAGCGTTTCGGCACGCACCAGCCGCGACATGCTCATCCAGGTCAGCAGGCTGATGATCAGGATGATGTTATCCACTCCTGGCCTGAGGTAGGCGTTCACTACCAGCAGCAGGAAGAAGGCCGGAATGGCCATTAGAATATCGACGGCGCGCATCATCAGGTTATCCAGCCAGCCGCCGAAGTAGCCGCTTACCGTCCCCACCACCGTACCAATCAGCGTGGAGAACAGCATCGCCAGGAAGCCGACCATCAGCGAGATCTGCCCGCCATACAGCGCGCGGGTGAAGTAGTCGCGCCCGTACTCATCGGTGCCGAACCAGTGGGCGGCGTCCGGCGGCAGGGTGCGCGCCCCGAGCGCCATCTGGTCGGGATCGTAGGGGCTTAGCCCCGCACAGAGGGCGGCAACGACGAAAATAAAGAGTACAAACAGAGAGAACTGCGCCGGACGATTGCGGCGCAGCTGGTGACGAACTTGTTGCCAGCGTCTGCTCATCCGGGTTACCTCAGGGTGCGAATACGGGGATCGGCGACGCGATATAACAAGTCGGCGATCAGGTTGCCGACGATCAGCATCATCGAAGAGAGCATGATGATCGCCATGATCAGCGGGTAGTCCAGCGAGGTGATCGACTGGATCCCCAGCAGCCCCATCCCCGGCCACGAGAAGACGCTTTCAGTCACGTAGGCCCCCACCACCAGCTCGCCAAACGACAGGCCGAACAGGGTGATCACCGGCAGCAGCACGTTTTTCAGCACGTGGCGGAACAGAATAGTGGTGCGGGTGGCGCCGTAGGCCAGCTGGGTCTGCACATAGTCGGCGGAAAGCTGGGAGATGGTGTTCGAGCGGATATAACGCACATAGCTCGAGAGGTTATAAAAGATGAGCGCGATGCAGGGCAGCACGCCGTGGCGCACCACGTCCAGCCAGTTATCCTCCACGCCGATGGTGCGCATTCCCATGCTGGGGAACCAGTTAAGCTGCACCGCAAAAACGGTAATGAGCAGAATACCAAACCAGAAGATCGGTACCGAAATGCCGATATAGGCAAACAGGTTCAGGACGTGATCCAGCCAGCGGTGCTTAAAGGCCCCGGCCAGCAGCCCCAGCGGAACGGCGAGGATAATCGCCATCAGCAGCGAAGCGCCCATCAGGCCGAGGGTAGCCGGTATGCGCTCGCCGATCATCTCCAGCACCGGGCGGTGGTAGATCAGCGAATAGCCGAGGTCGCCCCGCAGCACATTTTTCAGCCACAGCAGGTACTGGGTGACCAGCGGCTTATCCAGCCCCATGCTCTGGCGAATGCGTTCGATATCCTCCGGCGCCATGCGCGGCGTGATGTACGCCGCCACCGGATCGCCAGGGGCGAGCTTAACCAGCAAAAAGGCCACCAGCGAAATAAAGAAAAGCATCGGCAGCAATTGCAGCAGCCGACGCGTGAGTAATGTGTTCACGACATGCCCTTAAAAAAGCCCCGCTCTGGCGAACGGGGCGACCGCTTATTTCTGGTAGATTTTTGACAGATCCTGGAACAGGTAGACCGGCTTCGGCTCCGCCTCTTTGGTGCCGCCAAAGCGCTTATCCACGGCCACGGTGGCATTGGTGTAGGCAATGGGGTAGTAGGTCATCTCGTTGGCGACGGTCTGCTGAATTTCCTTGTAGATCGCCGCGCGTTTGCCGTCGTCGGTCTCTACCGCCCCTTTATCCCACAGGGCATCGAACTGCGGGTTTTTATAGTGGGCGTAGTTATAGGCCTCGTTGCTCATAAACAGCGATTTGTAACCGTCCGGCTCGGCGCCCATGATGTAGCCGCCGAGGTTGAGCTCCCAGGCGGTGTTGTTCATATCCAGGCTACGCTGGGACATGGCGTTGGAGTCCAGCGGCATCAGCTCTACGTTCACCCCGATCCCCTTCAGCGCCTGCTGAATATAGAGCGCCATGCTCTCCTGGGTTTTGTTGGTGTTCACGTAGGCCAGACGCAGCTTAAGGTTTTCCGGCGCGCCGGAGGCTTTGAGCAGATCTTTGGCTTTTTGCTGATCGAACTTGTACTGCTCGACGTCGTCGGTCTGGTAAAGGGTGTCCGGAGTCAGGAACGAGGCCGCCGGTTTGGCGTACTCCAGCGAGGTGAAGGCGGTCTGGGTTAGCTCGTCTTTGTTGATGGCATAGGCAATGGCCTGGCGCAGTTCTTTGCTCTTCATCACCGGGACGTTCTGGTTGAAGGTCATATAGGCCAGACGCCCTTCCGGGTAGACCACAAAGTCAAACTTGCCGGTGTTTTTCAGGCGCGACACGTCCTGGGGATCGACCATCTTCAGGTTGATCTCGCCGTTTTGCAGCGCAAGATTGGCAGAGTTGCTGTCTTTGGCAAAACGGTAGGTAACGGAATCCAGCTTTGCTTTGCCGTTCCAGTATTCGTCAAAGCGGGTCAGGGCGTAATACTGTCCGGCGCGGTACTCTTTAAATTTGAACGGTCCGGAGCCGACCGGCGCATCGTTTTTGCTGCTCTTCTCCAGATCCCCTTCGCTGGCGAAGACGTGCTGCGGGATCGGGTAGATCTGCACCAGGGTGCCGGTAAAGGCCGCGCTCACTTGCGGCAGGGTGAACTTCACGGTGCGATCGTCAACTTTGCTCACCGCAACCGGCTTGCCGCCGTAGGTGAACATGCTGCGAAAGAAGCTGTGCTGCCCGGCGTCGAGCAGTTTATTAAAGGTGAAGACCACGTCATCGGCGGTCAGCGGCTGGCCGTCCTGCCATTTCAGGTTCGGCTTCAGGGTCAGGGTGTAGCTCAGGTTATCGGCGGAGGGGGTCAGGCTCTCTGCGAGGCCCCATTCGATTTTACCCTCGTTAAAGCTATAGAGCGGCGCGTAGAGCGCCTGCATGATGGTTAAGGTGGTGCGGTCGCTGGCATAGAGCGGGTTGACCGCCAGCGGGTCGCCGGAGGTGATGCCGATAATTAAGGAGCCGCCCTCTTTTGGCGCGTCGTTACTGGCGGCGGGCGCATTTGCCGTCTCTTTATTTTTCGCCTCATCACAACCCGCCAGACCCAACGCGAGCGATACTACAACTGCCGATAACAGAAGCTTACGCATCTCACTAACTCCTTGCCTGATAAAGTATTTATAACTACCGCTTTTTATTTATATGCGAGCATCATAGGCAGCTTTGGCGTATTACGCATTAACAATGAAAATGCCATTTTCGATTAAGCTTATATCGAATTTGATATATATAAGCGCCAGCTGGAATAGCGCTGAATCTTATGCGCTCGCAACGTTAAATGGTTCACGTAACTCCTGCTACACTGCCTCAACACACCATGAAAAAGGCAGGTCAACATGTCAGACAACAGCTATCAGCCACCGAAAGTGTGGGAGTGGAACCAGAACAAGGGCGGCGCCTTTGCCAATATCAACCGCCCCATCTCCGGCGCCACCCACGATAAAACGCTGCCCGTCGGCGAGCATCCGCTCCAGCTCTACTCCCTGGGCACGCCCAATGGCCAGAAGGTGACCATCATGCTTGAAGAGCTGCTGGCGCAGGGGGTAAGCGAGGCCGAATACGACGCCTGGCTGATCCGCATCGGCGAGGGGGATCAGTTCTCCAGCGGCTTTGTTGAGGTGAATCCGAACTCCAAAATCCCGGCCCTGAGCGATCGCTCCACCACGCCGCCGACCCGCGTGTTCGAGTCCGGCAATATCCTGCTCTATCTGGCGGAAAAATTTGGTCACTTCCTGCCAAAAGATCCGGCCGGGCGCACCGAAACCCTGAACTGGCTCTTCTGGCTGCAGGGCGCGGCGCCGTTCCTCGGCGGCGGCTTTGGCCACTTCTATAATTACGCCCCGGTGAAGATTGAGTACGCTATCGACCGCTTTACCATGGAGGCCAAACGTCTGTTCGACGTGCTGGATAAGCAGCTGGCGCGCGGGCGTTACGTGGCGGGTGACGACTATACCATTGCCGATATGGCGGTCTGGCCGTGGTTTGGCTGCGTGGCGCTGGGTAGCGTCTATAACGCCGCCGAGTTCCTGGATGCGGAAAAGTACACCAACGTGCAGCGCTGGGCCAAAGAGGTGGCGGAACGCCCGGCGGTGAAGCGCGGACGCATTGTGAACCGCACCAACGGCGAGCTGAGCGAGCAACTGCATGAGCGCCACAGCGCCAGCGACTTCGATACCAATACCGAAGACAAACGCCAGGCCTAAGAGATAAGCGGGCGGTTCGCCGCCCGCCTAAGCGCCAAACCCCGCCTTACGCAGTATCGCCTTCGCCTCCTGTGAGCCTAAAAATTCCGCCAGCGGCTGCGCCCGTGGGGTGAGGATCGCACAGGCGTAATCGGCATGCGGGTTATAAGGCGCGGGGATCTCAAGCACGCTAAGCCCGGCGATGCGGCTAAGCTGGGCGGCATAGCTGGCGTAACCGATAAAGAGCTCCGCCTGGCCGCTGTGAATAATCCACTCTGCCGCCAGCCTGCCCGGGGGTATGGAGGCCGAGTCGCGCCCGCCGACCAGGGCCCGCGCCCTGGCCTGCACTTTTTCTCCCGCCTCGCCCATCCGCCTGAACAATTCCCGGGTGTAATCCCCGGAGGGATCGGCCCCGGCGGTGGAGGTCGCCACCCGCAAATCGTCACGCATCAGCAGCGCCAGCCAGTCATCCCCCTCGCGCAGCAGGTCACTGCGGGCAGTAAGACAGAGCCTGTTGCTGGCAAACGTCAGCACCCCAAGGGCGGGAAGCGCCTGCGGATGGGCAAGGTTTGCCGAGGCAAAAAGATCGCAGGGCTCGCCCTTTTCGATCCGCTCGCGCAGCAGCCCTGCCGGGCCGAAGTGGGTCTCAACCGTCAGCGGGAAGCGGGCCATCAGCTGCGGCCAGACGCCGCGCAGGCTGCCCGCCGCCAGCACGCGCATCAGTCGATGCCCTGATAAGAGGTGCGATAAAAACGCTGATACCAGTCGTTCGCCACCTTGTGCATATCCACATCCTTAAACTTCTGCGGATAGAGCTTTTTCGCCATCCATAGCTCGCCGATGCCCATCGCCTCTGGCATCGGGTAACCCCAGGCTTTGGCGTAGTCCGGCATCAGATAGACGCGCCCGTTTTTCACCGCATCGATAACCTGCCACTGGGGGCCGGATTTGATCTCATCCACCACTGACGGATACCTGTCCTGCACGAAGATCACCTGCGGGTTCCAGGCGATTACCTGCTCCATGGCCACGCTTTTAAAACCCTTGATGGTCGCCGCCGCCACGTTTACCGCTCCGGCGTGGGCCATCATCAGTCCGGTATATTTCCCGGAGCCGTAGGTGGTCAGCTCCGGGTTGGCCATATAGGCACGAACGCGTTTTTCTGCCGGGATATCCTTCAGGCGATCGCTGACCATTTTGCGCCCGGCGTCGGTGGCCGCGATCAGGGCTTTGGCTTCCGGCTCTTTATTGACGATCTCGCCAATCAGGGTAATGCCCTCCCGCAGCCCGAGATCGTAAGCCTGCTCTTCGTCGGCCATGGTCGGGTTCATTTTGGCTTTTTCGCCCGCCGCATCGTGGCGCAGCGAGATGGCGACCACCGGGATCCCGAGTCCCTGGATCTTGTCGATCATCTCCTGCGGCGCGTAGTTAGTGACGAACACCACCTGCGGATGGAGCGCCACCAGCTTTTCCGGATCCACATGGGTGAGATCGCCAAGCGTCGCTTTCTGGTTCAGCTCCGGTGCCAGGCGCGCATAGCCCTCGCCGAGCTGCTGTTTCCAGTTCGCCATCACCCCGACGATCTTGTCGCTGGCGTTCATCTGCACCAGCAGGTTGAGCGTCTGATGCTGGAGCACCACCACCCGGTCGACCTCATCGGGAATGCTCACCTGACGTCCGATCTGGTCGGTAATAAGGCGGGAAGCCTGAGAAGAGAGTGGAAGTAATGCCAGAAAACCCAGGGCTAATGCCTGCCAAAATCGCTGTTTCATAATATCCTCACATTCGTTATGTAGTGGATTATACAGCGATACGCTTACGGCGTCCTGACTCCTTTAGGGGTAACGGTCTTTAACGCAAATCCCCCTCTTTTTTCAACATCATATTTACAACCAGCGGGTAAACTGGCAAGAATCCTTATTATTTTCTCAAGAATCCGGATATGTCAGAGCAGGCGCTAAAACAGCAGATCCAGAAACTCAAAAAGCACAACGCCAGGCTTGCCCGGCTGGCGCGTGACGCCCGCAACAAGCTGAACGCGGCGCTGGATGGGACCGGCCTGTGCCTCTGGCAGCTTGATATTCCCAGCGGCAAATTGATCATCTTTAACCGCCGCTGGGGCGCCATGCTCGGCTACCAGCCGAAAGCGCTGAACGCGCAGTTTGAGGTGTGGCGGGACCATCTGCATCCGGATGACAGGCAGAGCGTGCTGGACGCCTTTTACGATCATCTGCACGGCAAAACGCCCTTCTACGAAGCGCTGCACAGGATGCAGCATAAAAACGGCACCATCACCTGGGTGCTGGATCGGGGCCGCGTGAGCGAATGGGATGATCAGGGTCGACCCCTGAAGGTTACCGGCACCCATATCGACATGACCAAAGAGAAGCAGTACGAAGCGCAGCTGGCCCAGCTGGCGAACCACGATCCCCTAACCGGGCTGGCAAACCGCCACGCGCTGCTGAAACACTTTGCGATTCTCAAACAGCAGGGGCCGCTGTGCGTGGCCTTTATCGACCTGGATGATTTCAAAAAGGTGAACGATGCTTTTGGCCACCGCAGCGGCGATGAGCTGCTGATCCAGCTAAGCCAGCGTCTGCGCGACACCTGCCCGGCCGGGAGCGTTGTCGGGCGTATTGGCGGCGATGAGTTTGTCCTGTTACTGCCCTTTGCCCTGACCAGCCCGCTAATCCACAGCACCGCCCAGGCCTGCCTGCATGCGGCGCTCACCCCTTTCGAGCTGGATAATGGCCAGGCGCAGGTGGGGGCTTCGGTAGGGATCGACTTTGTGCAGCCAGAGGATGACTTCGTTAACGCCCTTAAGCGCGCCGATCTGTCGATGTATCAGATTAAGCACGCCGGTAAAAATGGCGCCGCCATTGGTCAGACGTTACTCTCCCCTACCCGCTCAGGCTGCGCATCATGAAGATGACCCGCCAGCAGGCTATTATCGGGCTGCTTTCAGCGAGTGACTGGCTTACCACCGATGCGCTGGCCGCAGCGCTGACGGTGAGTAAAGAGACCATTCGCCGGGATTTAAAGCAGCTCCAGCAGCAGGGAAAGATCGTGCGCCAGCACGGCCGGGCGCGGGCGATCCACCCGGGCAGGCCGGACAGCGGCGAGCCCTTCGGCGCGCGGCTGAAAAGCCACTATGCGGACAAAGCGGATATCGCCCGCCACGCCCTGGACTGGGTAAGCGAGGGGATGACCCTGGCGCTGGACGCCAGCTCTACCTGCTTTCACCTGGCGCGGCAGCTGCCGGACATTGCCCTGACGGTCTTTACCAACAGTCTGCCCATCTGCCAGGAGATGGCCAGGCGCGAGCGCATCCGGCTTATCTGCTCCGGCGGCGCCCTCGATCGCAAATACCGCTGCTATGTCAATCCGACCCTGGTCACCCTGCTGAAGCCGCTGGAGATCGATCTCTTTATCTTCTCGTGCGAAGGGGTGGATGCCGGGGGGGTGATGTGGGATCCCACGGCGCACAACGCCGGGTTTAAGGCCCAGCTGCTGGGCCGTGCCGACCAGTCGCTGCTGTTGATCGACAAAAGCAAATTCAACCGCTCAAGCGAGGTAAAAATCGGCCACCTTTCGCAGGTGACCCGGCTGATTACCGACGCTCAGCTCTCCAGACGGTAGCCCGCCATAAAGTAGCGGACGGCGGCGCAGGAGTGGGTCTCTCTGAAGAAGTCGAGCACCAGCTCGCGATCCAGGCCGTAGCGGCGGGTGAGTATCCCCGCCTCCCAGGCGCTGAGCTGCTGGTCGCCGGTTTTTTCGTACATCCGGTGGGAGAAGCCCAGCACAAAGCCGCGCTTATACTCGGAACAGAAATGTGCCACGCTGCTGGCGGTCCCGGCCCGCGTGGCCTTCATTCCCGCCATTAACCCTTTACCAAAATGGTTATCCATCGCTATGCCCTCAATCGTTATATACAAAATTATATAGCGATATTTTGAGCGCTGGCTAGTGCTAATTATGGCCGCGCGAGGCGGCCATTAAGAAGAGGATTAGAAGTTAACCCAGTCGTCGGCGGCTGGCGCCCCGGCGGGCTGAAGGCGGGCGGGGGTTTTCACCGGGGCAGTGGCCGGCTCCCGGTCGGAGAGGCGGAACTTCTGCACCGAGCTTTGCAGCGCTTCGGTCTGGCGCTCCAGCGCCGAGGCCGCCGCCGAGACCTGCTCTACCAGCGAGGCGTTCTGCTGGGTAACGCCATCCATCTGGGTAATAGCCACGCCCACCTGGGAAATGCCTTTGCTCTGCTCTTCCGAGGCGGCGGCAATCTGCTTCATGATGGTGGTCACTTCCGTGACCGCGCGCAGCACCGCCTCCATGGTGGTGCCGGTATCGCTTACCAGCTTAGCGCCCTGCTCCACGCGGGAGACGGAGTCGGCGATCAGGGTTTCGATCTCTTTGGCCGCATTGGCGCTGCGGCTGGCAAGGTTACGCACTTCGCCGGCCACCACGGCAAACCCGCGTCCCTGCTCCCCCGCGCGAGCCGCTTCCACCGCCGCGTTGAGGGCCAGAATATTGGTCTGGAAGGCGATGCTGTTAATCACGTTGGTGATCTCGGCAATTTTCGTCGAGCTGGCGGAGATGCCGGTCATGGTGTTGATCACCTCTCCCACCAGGGTGCCGCCGCGGCTGGCGGTGGTGGAGGCGACGTCTGCCAGCTGGCTTGCCTGACGGGCGTTATCCGCATTCAGCTTCACCGTGGCGGTCAGCTGCTCCATGCTGGCGGCGGTCTCTTCCAGCGCGGCGGCCTGCTCTTCGGTACGCGATGAGAGATCGTTATTGCCGCTGGAAATTTCCGTGGCGCCACGCCAGATGTTCTCGCTGCCGGAGCGGATAGTGCTCACCGCTTCGCGCAGGCTGTCCTGCATGGCACTCAGGAGCGGCACCAGCTGGCCCACGCAGTTGCGGCCAAAGGGGACGATGGGCTGGCTGAGATCGCCCTGGGCAATCTGGCGGAAGTGCTGGCGGATGACGGCCAGCGGTTTGACCAGCATGGTGACCAGATAGCGGTCGGTGAACAGCAGGATCAGCAGGCCAATAATGGTGGCGACGATAATCACCATGCGGGTGACGCTGGTGAAGCCATCCACCATTACGCGGGTGCTGTCGAGCAGGCGATCCGCCGCGTTATTGAATTTTTCGGCGCTGGCGCCAAAGGCGCGGCTCAGCGGCGGCGTGACGTTATTCGCCTGCTGGCGATAGCCGTCGAGGTTGCCCTGCTGCGCAAACTGCATCTGCGGCCTGACGCCGTTTTCCAGCAGCGCCTGCCAGCTGGCGATCGTCTGAGCGGAGACCTGGGCATCCATTGGCCCTGGCGACATCGCCTTCATCTCTTCAAGCCTGCTGCTCATGTTATCCAGCGCCTGCTGAACAGGGGCGAGATCCGGCTTGCCGCCCGCTGCCTGCACGTCCATCGCGCGGGTCAGGCGGGTGACAAAGCGAAAGTACTGATCGTTACCCTGGCTGAGCACCGTCATCTGCCGGACCAGCTGGCGGTCTATTTCATTGCCGTCCGCCATTCGCGACAGGGACCAGGTGCTGTATAGCCCTACTCCCGCCCACATTAAACAAAAGATCCCCAGAATTGTCAGCATGACGAAGCGGATCGTGAAATTACGAAACAGTTGCATATAAGTTTCCTTGCCATGAGGGAGATTTCGCCCGCAGGCGACTCTTACTGCTGTTATCGGCAGGAAAACGCCAGGGAATACCTTTTTGCGGATAATTTTATAAAACTTTTCATTATCGTTTTAATTAGCGAAGAAATGATAATCACGCTGGGGAAATACCCCCTGAAATAACGTGTTTTTAGATTTCATTCGGTTTACAAATGTAAAGCACCCTCACTATACATTACCCGCATAATCCTAAAGGGTTATAAGCACGCTAAGTTTGAGCGATGGATTGTCGCTCTCTTAAGTCAAAGCCCCTGCTTTTGTACGTTAATAAAACCGTCACATTCACACAATGAATATGTATTTTTATTGAATCAATTCCGCTTTATTATTTTGCTTAAAAAATAGCACTATATATTTTTAAATTTCATTACACCCTGGCCGCTGCAGAAATTTCTTAATTGCACATATTTCCTTTAAAAAGAAATTACTTTTCCTTGCAATTAAGAGAATCCAAAAATGCGTTCTTCAATGAAACAGACATTACTGTCGCAATGTGTATTGCTGGCATTAGCCTCTTTTGGCGCCCAGGCAGCAAGAACTCCAGCAACCCCTTGCCAGGACGGTAACGCCGCCCAGACCTGCGGCCTGACGAAATATGTCGATAATAGTTTTTATCAGGATCCGGGCGTCACCACCGCGGTGATGGCCGATAAAACCGCGCGGAATATCTTTATGGATGGTCATCGTGAAGATGGCGATACCCAGACGTTAACCGTTTCCGGTACCGATATGTCCGGCCACTATATTCAGGGCAGTAAAGGCGGCAACGTTAATATTAACCTCACCAACAATGCCACCGTGGATATGATTGAGGTGGGTGATAAAAATGCCACCACGAATACCAACATTAACGTGGACCACTCCACTCTGAACGGCCAGAGCAACGATGGCGACTATCAGGCGACTAACCCGCTGAAGAAAACCTATATGATGGGCGCGGCTATCTACCTCGACCCGCTCGATGCCGGCAATCATATGGTTAATATCAGCAACGGCAGCGCGTTGCACGGCAGCATTATCAGCGCGGGGGCCGGCAGCCAGAGCATCGCCATTAGCAATAGCGCCATGGATAAAGGCGGCATCTATGTGGGCAGCGAGAAATCCGACACTACCATCACCCTGACCAACGCCAGCGTGGATGCCACCGACAGCCAGGTGGCTAAAAATATGGATAAGATTGTTGAGGCCCTCAGCAAAACCGAGCCGTTCAGCAATATTAACCTCGATGCTTTCGGCGACGTGGCCGTGGCAATGTACGGC